>NZ_JASVEJ010000016.1:0-43012 GCF_030285425.1 Geitlerinema calcuttense NRMC-F 0142
GCACTCAGCACTCAGCACTCAGCACTCTTTCCCCCACTCAGCACTCAGCACTCAGCACTCTTTCCCCCACTCAGCACTCAGCACTGCTTAGTCTACTTCCTCATTAATCGGGAAGCGATTAATCAGCGCGATCGCCTCGCGGGCATTATCTTTAATTTGTCGGTTTAAACGCGGGACATGGGGAAGTTGCGAGAGAAAGTCCAACGTTCGCCGCAACAGACGCACCACATCTCCCTCATCTAGGCTGGTGTTCTCGCATAACTGAGTCCACTCAATTCCTAATGCCCATTGCTCCACAATGGCAATTAATTCATATTCCAGCCACACCGGAAGAACCACGTCATGGCGGCGCTGGCGTTGAATCAATGGACGCCGCAGTTCGCGCTGTAATGCAGCCAGGGCTTCAATAACGGGGGAAGAGGTTTCAAAATTTACCCAACTATCGGGGCGGGGTTCTTCTGTCACCAGGGCTGCACAGGCTGCGGCGAGCATGGGGGGGGTTAGATGTTCAAATTCCTCGGACATTAATGCCAAGCCTAACCATAGCTCATTATCGCCTCGGATGGCAGCGGCCGCTTGACCGATGGGGGTGGGAAGCAGTTCGTCAGATAGGGCTTCAAATTCTTGCAGGACGTAGATTAAATTGAGGAACTCTTCCCAATGTCGCGATTGTAGCCGTTCTAGCTTGGAGGTGCGATCGCGCAATTCCCGTTCAATTTCACTCACCCTCGCAGTACGCTTGAGTAAGGCAGAGCGATCGCGCAATTGATGGATCGGATGCGCGGCGATCGCCCCTTGAACTTCTGTCACCCGTTCGAGTTGGGCTTGTACCTCTGGAGCCATTTCAATCGAAGGCGGATGGGGAATTTGTTGGGCTACGCGTAAGGTTTCCTCCGAGCCGCTGCGAGATTGACCCAATTTTAGGGGCATTTCCGGTGGGGGTGACAGGCGATCGACTGCTCGCAGGCGGGGAACCTCGCCATGTAGCGCCGCCACATCGGAAACGCTTGCCACATACCAGCGATTATCTTGTCCCAAACATAATAGATAGGGAAAATGACCGCTTCCAGGAATTTTATCTACCAGTACCGATAGTAAGGGTGAGGCAACGGGGACGTATTTACCCTTGATACTCAAAACGGTTCCATTCACCGCAAAGTCTAAAGCAGCAGCCATTTCTTTGGCTTGCACTTCATGGGCTTGCTGTTGCAGGGTTTTCAGCAGGCGCTTTTCTTCTTTGAGGCGTTGCGTCAGTTTCTCATAGCTGGTGATTTGGCGGTTTAGATTTTCTGGATCGCCGTAGGCTGCTATTTGCTCCTGAAGTTGTTTGAGAGTGCCTTGCAAGCGATAAATTTCTTCTTGCTGTGGCTGCAAGGAGAGGTTGGCTAAATATTGCCCAAAGCTGCGTTCTACTAGCTCTTTGGCTTCTTCTAAGGAGTGGGTTTGCAGCAAGTTCAGCACCATCCCGTAACTGGGGGCGAACTGGCTGACGAGGGGATCGGCTCCTGATGTAGCTAAATAGGCGGCTTCCTTTGAGCCTTCAAAGGGGGTTTGCACTGTCACCACGTACCCCAGTTCATCCATCCCCCGTCGCCCCGCTCGGCCGGAAATTTGCAGGAATTCTGAGGGGTTCAACAGGCGATGACCGCGATCGGTACGTTTCGATAGGCTAGAAATGACAGTGGTGCGGGCGGGCATATTAATCCCGGCGGCGAGGGTTTCTGTGGCAAAAACCACTTTAATTAAGCCTTCTTGGAAGAGTTCTTCAATCAAGCCTTTCCAAGTGGGTAATAATCCGGCATGGTGAGCCGCAATACCGCGTTTGAGCGCGTCTACTTGTCCCATCCGCCCCACTTCAGGATAGCGGGAGAGAAATTGCTGGATGCGATCGCGCAGAGTTTCTTCTTCTTCTGGGGTTAACAGGGTGAGCATACTCGCCTGTTCGACGGCGCGATCGCAGCCTCGCCGACTGAAGATAAAGTAAATTGCTGGGAGCATATCCCGCTCGTGCAGCGCATTGATAATTGTAGGTAGGGTGGGAATGGCGCTTGGATCGAGACGGGCTTTCGGGTTTTTGTGATTTTTTTGAGTGGCTTTGGCTAAACGCGGGTTGATTTTGGTTTGGGCGTTATTGAGTAGGGGAAAAATGCCCTTAATATTGCAAAAGTAATACTCTAGGGGAACGGGTCGATAGGTGGAATAGATCAGTTCGCACTGTCCGTGAACTTGGTTGATCCAGTCGGTGAGTTGTTGGGAGTTAGCAATGGTTGCGGAGAGGGCTACCAGTTGAATTTCAGGCGGACAATAAATAATTGATTCTTCCCAAACCGTACCGCGCTGGCGATCGTTCATGTAGTGGCACTCGTCGAGAACTACGGCTTCAACGCCGACTAAGGACGTACCAATTTCGCCGATGGGGGTGCCATACAGCATATTACGGAAGATTTCCGTCGTCATCACCAAGACGGGGGCTTCGCGGTTAATCGAAACATCGCCGGTAATTAAACCGACGTTCTCTGCGCCAAATTGCTGGCGAAAGTCGCGGAGTTTTTGGTTAGAAAGGGCTTTGAGGGGGGTGGTATAGAAAACGCGCCGCCCTTGGGCTAAGGCTCGCCAAATGGCATATTCCCCAATCAGCGTTTTACCCGAACCCGTAGGGGCGCAAACGACTACAGATTTGCCGCCATTCAAAGCCGCGATCGCTTCTAATTGAAACGCATCGAGGGGGAACGGGAATAATTTTTGAAGATCGAGTTCTGAAGAAGTTGGGGAAATATTCACGCTCGGACTCGTTAACGCCCTAAATAATGACTCAGTTGGATTTAACCTCTACTAGGTTAACGCTCTCACCGTTGCGATTTGACTGTTTGCTCCAGTAGAGAGCGGCTGCTCATTATCAGCTTATCGCTGTTCTGAGGAATTGGGAGCTAACCATAAGCGCAGATTTGGCAAACCATTAAAAAAATTCATCAAAAATTTCACGCAAACCCCTCTAGCGTTTTGATCCCCTTTTGTTTAGTATTAGTTTAGGGAAAATTGAATAAGCATAGAGCATTATCTATGCTTCAGCAAAGCCCTCCCAATGGTTTGAGTTAAACAAAATAGCGATCGCCCCCAGTTCTGGCTATCCAGAATTTAGATGGCGATTAGACATTCGGCTTCCGCAACCGGAAGTCCGTTTTCGGTCATCATTTAACGCGGTATAACATCAATGCAAATCACTAACCGAATTCATTTTAGAAATTTATACGGGGATATTTCCGGAGGCGTCACCGCCGCAATTGTCTCCCTGCCACTTGCCCTAGCCTTCGGCGTGGCGTCGGGTGCAGGACCAGCCGCAGGTCTATATGGGGCAGTCTGTGTCGGCTTTTTTGCCGCTTTATTCGGAGGGACGCCTACCCTAATTTCCGAACCCACTGGCCCGATGACGGTGATTTTTACCGCCGTTATTGCCACCTTAACCGCTAGCAACCCCGAAAACGGAATGGCGATCGCCTTCACCGTCGTCATGCTCGCCGGTGTCTTTCAAATCGCCTTTGGATTTCTCCGCTTAGGGAAATACATCACCTTAATGCCCTACAGCGTCATTTCCGGCTTCATGTCTGGGATTGGGGTGATTTTAATTATTTTGCAAATTCCCCCCCTGATTGGTCACGCTACCCCGCGTGGAGGCGTGATTGGTGCCCTGCAAGGTCTGCCTCAACTCGTCTCAAACCTCGATCCGGTAGAAACCGCCCTGGGTGCGATCGCGCTGGCTTTGCTGTTCCTGATTCCCTCTAAACTGAAGCGCTACTTACCCCCCCAACTCGTCGCCCTCATTGTCGGTACGGTTGTTTCCCTGACGCTGTTTGGCGATGCGGATATCCGCCGGATCGGTGCGATTCCAATGGGTTTACCAGAGCTAAGAATGCCTGCTTTTGAACCCAGTTTAATGGTGACGATGCTGATTGATGGGGCAATGTTGGGGATGCTCGGTTGTATCGACTCCCTGCTCACTTCCGTGATTGCCGATAGCTTAACCCGGACTCAGCATAACTCCGATAAAGAACTGATTGGTCAAGGGATTGGCAACCTAATTTCCGGTATTTGTGGGGGCTTACCCGGTGCGGGTGCCACGATGGGAACCGTCGTTAATATTCAAACTGGAGCAACAACTGCCGTATCCGGTTTAACGCGTGCCTTAATTTTAATGGTGGTTGTCCTCTGGGCTGCCCCGTTAACCGCTGATATTCCGATGGCAGTTTTAGCGGGTATTGCCCTCAAAGTGGGGATTGATATTTTAGATTGGAGTTTCCTCAAACGGGCGCATCAGGTTTCCCTCAAAGGTACCCTGATCATGTATGGGGTAATGCTCTTAACCGTATTTGTCGATTTGATTGTGGCGGTTGGAGTTGGCGTGTTTATTGCCAATATCTTAACGATCGAACGCCTGTCTCGCCTGCAATCTCAAGAAGTCAAAACCATTAGCGATAATGACGATGACATTTTAATGGACGAGCAAGAGAAAGCCTTAATGAATCAGGCAAATGGACGCGTTTTGGTATTCTACCTCAGCGGACCGATGCTGTTTGGTGTAGCTAAGGCGATCGCCAGAGAGCATTCTGCAATGCGCCAAGCCGATGTATTAATTGTCGATCTCAGCGATGTTCCCTTTATCGGCGTAACGGCTTCTCTGGCGGTTGAAAACGTCGTCAAGGATGCTCTCGATCAACGCTTGAAAGTCTATGTCGTCGGCGCTACAGGTCAAACCTTAAAACGTCTAGAAAAGATTAAACTGGTAGAACTCGTTGGTGCAGATTCGTTTAAACAACATCGGATCGAAGCCTTACAAGAAGCGGTCGATCGCTTAGAACCAATGGGGAATGTCGATCCGCTGCCTAACATCACCTATTCCTAAAACCAGAAGCGCGCAAACTTCAACGCCAGTCCGATCGGTTTTTGAGAGCGTAGCCCCTGTTATAGCGTTTTTTGATTGGATGAGATCCGGCACGATCCCCCTAAATTCCCCTTAGTAAGGGGGACTTTGAAGAAAGTGTACTTCACGAACCTGAAAAATGCTGCAAATACTCAGGCTACCTCTCCCTATCCCCAAGCGCGCGCGAATTGCGGGCGAGTTGAAAAGTATCCAGAACAACTTCAAAAGATTGAGGGCAACAGTAAGGTAAACACAGCAAAAGGAGAACATTCGCGCAGATCGCTTGCAGGATAAAATTACCCTTGTTGAAAGATTTTTAGCATTTTTGAGCTGGAATTTCGTTTAAATAGCATTATTCCTTTACGTCACTGGGTCATTGCAATGTTAGAAGGGTGTGTATTTGCAACGGTATTATGTGGATTTCTCGGAACTATCTTTAAGAAAAATTTGTTGATGAAGATCGTTTCAATGGATGTTATGAGTACAGGCGTCATTGCCTACTACGTCGTGGTAGCGGCACGCGGAGGCGTGTTTACCCCCATTCTTACAGACGGGGAAATAACCGGAAACTATGCCGATCCAGTTCCCCAAGCCGTGATCTTAACTGCCATTGTGATTGGTTTTTCCATTCAAGCCTTAATGTTGGTGGGAGTGATGAAACTCGCCCGCAATAACCCTACCTTAGAAACCCACGAAATCGAACAGAATAACACGCCATGAACACCCTCACCATTGCTTGGATTGCCCTGCCATTAATTGTAGGGTTCGTGGGCTATTTATTCCCCAGGGTGATGCGCTACCTCTCATTAGGGGCTGCGATCGCCTCGGCTGGCTATGCAGCGTTCGGATTTACCCAACCCTCCTTTACCCTAGAACTCCTCGACAGCTTCGGCATTAGTTTACAAGTCGATTCGCTGAGTTGCTTTTTTATTCTCACCAATGCCCTAGTCACAACGGCGGTTATTCTTTATTGTTGGCAAACCAGCAAAACCCCTTTCTTTTACTTACAGACCATCATCTTGCATGGCAGCGTTAACACCGTTTTTATCTGTGCAGATTTTATGAGTGTGTACGTTGCCTTAGAGGTGATTGGGATTGCGGCATTTTTGTTAGTTGCCTACCCCAGAAGCGATCGCGCCATCTGGGTGGGGTTGCGCTACCTCTTTACCAGCAACATTGCCATGCTGTTTTATCTGGTGGGTACCATTTTGGTATACCAGTCGCATCACTCCTTCGCCTTTACAGGTTTGCGGGGGCCCTCCAGAAGCGATCGCCCTGATTTTTTTGGGACTCTTAAGTAAAGGGGGCATTTTTGTCTCCGGCTTATGGTTGCCCCTCACCCACGCTGAATCAGAAACTCCCGTTTCTGCCTTACTCTCCGGGGTTGTGATCAAAACAGGGGCTTTCCCTCTACTGCGTTGCGCCTTAATGGTAGAAGAAGTCGCCCCCATCGTCACCCTGTTTGGCATTGCTACAGCTTTGTTAGGGGTGTGCTATGCCCTGTTTGAACAAGATAGCAAGCGCGTTCTCGCCTCTAGTAGCATTTCTCAACTCGGCTGGATTATGGTTGCGCCCGCAGCAGGCGGCTTTTACGCCCTAGCGCACGGACTTGCCAAAGCCGCCCTGTTTCTCACCGCCGGGAACTTACCGAGTCGCAACCTCAAAGAGTTGGAACAAAAACCCATTAATACCAAACTCTGGCTGGTTTTGGTGATGGGTAGCCTTTCCATGTCAGGCTTTCCTCTCTTTATTGGATTTAGCGCCAAAATATTGACCTTAAAAAGCCTGACCTTCTGGCCCACCCTGGCGATGAATATTGCCGCCATTGGAACCGCAATATTATATGCCAAATTTCTATTTTTACCGCATCAACCCCAAGATCCCAAAGACCCCTCCCCCGTCAAGTTGGGTTATTGGCTAGCAACCGGCTTGTTAATTGCTGGATTGTTCATCGGTAACGGGTTCTATTACCAAGCTTATACCCTGGAAAATATCGTTAAAGTTTTAGCAATTATTGGGGTTGGCTGGTTAATCCATCGCGTGCTGATTCAACGCTTTGCGTTCAAAATTCCCCTCATCCTAGAAGAATTCGATCACATCATTGGGGTAATGAGTCTCATGTTGGTTCTACTGTTTTGGATGGTGCTGGCATGATTTGGAGATTTCGATATCGTCTTGCAGAATAACGCGCTATGAACACTCTAACGATTGCCTGGATTGCCTCGCCCGTTATTGCAGGGTTCGTGGGTTATTTGTTTCCCAAGATCGCCCGCTACCTCTCATTAGGAGTTGCGATCGCCTCTGTGGGTTATGCATTCTTCATGTTTGCCCAGCCTCCCTTAACTCTAAGACTCCTCGATAGCTTTGGCGTTAGTCTACAGGTCGATTCGCTGAGTTGTTTTTTTATTCTCACCAATGCCCTAGTCACAACGGCCATTCTTCTCTATTGTTGGCAAACCCAAAAAACGGCTTTCTTCTACATGCAAGCCCTGATCTTGCATGGCAGCGTTAACGCCGTCTTTATCTGTGCAGATTTGCTGAGTCTGTACGTGGCTTCAGAGGTGATTGGGATTGCCGCATTTCTGTTAGTGGCCTACCCCAGAAGCGATCGCGCCATCTGGTTGGGATTGCGCTATCTGTTTACCGGCAATATCGCCATGCTGTTTTATCTGGTGGGTGTGATTTTGCTGTATCAGGTGCAGCAATCCTTTGCCTTTACAGGTTTGCAGGGGGCCCCTCCAGAAGCGATCGCCCTAATTTTTCTGGGACTCTTAAGTAAAGGGGGCGTCTTGGTGACGGGTTTACTGCACGCTGAAGCAGAACCCCCCGTTTCTGCCTTACTCTCTGGAGTAGTTATCAAAGCAGGCACGTTCCCTCTCCTGCGTTTCGCCCTCATGCTAGAAGAACTTGCCCCGATTGTCACCTTCTTGGGCGTCGCAACGGCTTTATTTGGAGTTAGCTATGCCCTTTTTGAACAAGATAGCAGACGCCTGCTTGCCGCTAGTACCATTTCTCAACTCGGCTGGATTATGGTCGTTCCCGCCGCAGGCGGCTTTTACGCCCTAGCGCATGGTTTAGCCAAAGCTGCACTCTTCCTCACCGTTGGTTGCTTACCCAGTTATAACCTCAAGGAGTTAGCCCAAAACCCCATCAACACCAAACTCTGGATTGTTTTATCGATCGGTAGCTTGTCCATTTCCGGCTTTCCCCTATTGATTGGATCTAGCGCCAAACTATTGACCTTAGAAAACCTCACTTTCTGGCCAAGTCTCGCCATGAATATTGCAGCAACTGGAACCGCGATCTTGTATGCCAAATTGATATTTTTACCCCATCAACCGGAAGAACCCCAAACTTCCCCCCGCGTCACCTGGTTTTTTTGGGCCGCAATCAGCCTCTTAATCGCTGGGTTGTTCTTAGGTAACGCCGTCTCCTACCAAGCTTATACCCTTGAAAATATCATGAAAGTCCTGGCAATCATTGGTGTTGGCTGGTTAATCCATTACGCGATCGCTCAACGCATTGCTTTTAAAATCCCCCGAATTCTAGAACAACTCGATCACCTCGTTGGGGTCATGAGTCTCCTGTTAGTTGTCCTGTTTTGGATGGTGTTGGCATGATTGGATATCTCAATATCATCTTGCGGTTAACCATCTGGTTTTTGCTGACCGGCAATTTCAGCATCGCCAACATTATTATCGGCGTTTGCGTCGCCCTGCTGCTACCGCGCAGCTATACCGCCCCCGGCGCATTACAAGATTGGCTGCGGGTTCTGTGGGAAGTGATTGTGGCAATTCCCCAAGCGTATCTAGAAGCGTTTGAAATCATCTTTCGCCCCCATAACCAAGAAGAAGTAGTCATAGAACAGGTTAAGCCACGGCGATCGCCCGGACTCATCTTTCTAGACATCTTCTTGATCACCTTTACCCCCAAAACCATTGTTTTGAAATATCACGAACAGGGCTGGTATGAAGTCCACCGGGTACAGCGGAGGAAGAGAACGTGAACGGATTACTCATCGCAATGATTTTAGCCTTACTCATTCCCATGTACGAAGCATGGCGCGATGGGGATATCTGGCAAAAAATGCTGGCCTTTGCCAGTATTGCCACCAAAACATCCGTCATGATTTTGGTCGTTTCTGTCCAGCGCGACGACTTAATGTTGGGAACCGTTGGCGTTATTATTCTCAGCGTCGGAAATGCTGGATTAATGTTACTCGCTCATGTCCTTAAACGCTTAGGTCAATATGATTAACATCCTCAGTTACTTCTGTATCATCCTTGGCATTCTCTTTTGGTTTTGGGGAACCTTCCCCTTATTGGGAAAGCGATCGGTTTTATTCAAACTGCACAGCCTTTCTGTAGCCGATACCCTCGGATCGATGAGCATTATTTTTGGTTTGCTGCTCAAGATTCCAAGCGAATGGTCTTTACTGATTTTGGCGCTGATTTCCCTGGCGATTTGGAATACCGTCCTGGGGTATGTGCTGGCGTATTGTTCGAGTAGTGGAAGGAATGATGAACGATAGTTATATCTATATCATTGTGGCTTTGCTGCCCATATCCTCCTTCATCCTGACGATTCAAGTTAACCCCTACAACGCCTTGGTGATTCGCGGTATCCTGGGGGGCGTTGCAGCCTTGGTTTATGCCGTTTTAGGGGCTGCGGATGTGGCGCTAACAGAGGCGCTAGTGGGCACTCTGCTAGCCGTGACACTGTTTGTCATTGCCGTGCGTTCGTCGCTGGTGATGCGCTTGGGCATCCTTAAAGATTATGTAGCAGAAGCAGAAGGGGAATCGGAAAAAGTGACCGATACGGGCTATACCCAACCCAGTCAAAGCCCCTTAACCGAACTGATTGCAGAGTTTAGAGGCGTTGCTCGCAAATACCATTTAAGGTTGGAACTGGTTCCTTACCCCGATCCGCAATCCTTGGATCGGGCATTGCTAGAAAAGGAAATTCATGCCACTTGTCTGGGTCAAGGGTCTGGGGAAGAAGCACAATTCTATCAGACAACCACTCGCATCCGCCGCCTGTACGATATTTTTCAAACCGAACTCTCGTTACCTGCGAGTCATCTCACCTATGTGTCGGTACCTGATGAGCCTGCCTTAAAGTCTGGGGAGAAACATTAAATGAAATGGCTTTATATCGCTGCCAGTATAGCAGTCTTTCTCAAGTTTATGATTATGCCGAACCTAGCGGCAGAGGTGGCGGATCTCGAAATTGTGGAAATGGTGGTGAAAGAGAGTGGCGTTCCCAATGCGGTTTCGGGGATTATTTTTAGAAATCGGCTATACGACACCATTTTTGAAGTGATCGTTTTTACGATCGCAATTATGGGAGCGCAATATCTGTTAGCCAACGAACAGCCGTTTCACCGCATCTATCAGTTTACCGATCAACCTTCGATTGTCCTTGCCCGTTTGGGGGCAACTATTGCGGCGATTGTTGGGGTGGAACTGGCGATTCGCGGCCACCTGAGTCCGGGTGGCGGGTTTGCGGCGGGAGTCGCGGGCGGAACGGCGATTGGTTTGGTGGCGATTACTTCCTCTTCGGAGTGGATGGCGGCGATTTATCAACGCTGGCGGGCGGCGATTTGGGAAAAAGTGTCTGTCTTGATTTTTGTGGTGCTGTCGGTATTGACTTTGGTCGGTTTTGAACTACCGCATGGCGAGTTGGGGGCGCTGGTGAGTGGTGGGGTGATGCCGCTTTTGAATATTTTGGTGGCGATTAAGGTTGCTTTGGGTTCTTGGGCGGCTATTCTGATCTTTATTCGCTATCGCGGTTTGTTGTAATTCAGTGGATGCTATTTTTAGTGAAGTTTCTCCAGTAACGCTTCAAGACGATCCGGCGATGTTGGATGAGGCGATCGCCATCTACCTCGAAGCGTTTCCCCCGAACGAACGCCACCCGGAATCTCTCATTCGCGATCGCGTTCTCAGCGGTCGCGAACGGTTAATTGTGGGAGAGTTAGAATCTCAGGTTGCGTTTATGGCGCTGATCTGGCCGTTAAGCGGACAGCCGTTTGGCTTGCTAGACTACGCCGCCGCCCGTCAAGATTGTCGCGGGCTAGGTTTGGGGACGGCGTTTATGGACTTTCTGCGCCAATACTGCCAGCAGCGGGGCGAATATTTACTCTTAGAAGTAGAAGATCCCAAATTAGCAGTGGATGAGCGCGATCGCCATGTGCGCCTGCGTCGGATTGAGTTCTATCGACGATCGGGGGGCAGCCTCTTGGAGAATGTGCCCTATATCTTACCGCCTCTCCAGGAGTCTACCCCAACGCCAATGGTGTTGATGCTGTTTCCGAGCGATCGCGCCCAACCCCCAAGTGCAGGCTTAGTCCGCGAGTTAATCCAGCAAATCTACTGGGAACTCTGCCAGCGCGATCCCTGCGATCCTTACCTCAACTCATTTCTAGACCAAATTGTCGATCCCATTGTCCAAACCTAAAGCTTTTTCATCACTTCGGGTAACAACTCTGACGGGAGGTGAGAGAGGGCCTGATTTTGTCCAGCAATTCCCCCCTGTTGATACAGCGCTTTGATCGCTTGCAAAATATAACTCAAGGCTGATTTTCTCAGTTCTGCTTGTTGCGTCCAACCCTGCCAAGCAATGACGTGATGGTTTAAGGCCGATTCGAGATATTCCAAACTTTTTTCTAAAACCTGGGAAAGGACGGGCGCGAGAGACTGAACGTCAGTAGAGGCTAATGTGGCTTTAATTTTGCCATCCGTCGCGAGCTGAAAATAAGCGAGTCCGAGGTTGTTATGGGTGGCGAAAAAGTCGAAACTTAGGGGAACTGGGGGTTGTTGCTGCTTGAGGGTGTTGGCCGCTTCCAAGGCGGCGTGATAGGCTTCAACGCACAACAGCAAATCTTCAGCCCGTTTCAAGATAGGGGTGGCTTTGTGGTTGGCTAAATGCCAATAGGCCGTTCCTAAATTATTTTGGGTGGCGGCGTAGGCAGTCGCAGAAACGGAGAAGGTGCGATACTGTAAAGCTTCGCGATAGGACCAAATCGCCATTTGCAGGTAATCGGGCGATCGCTCGTACTGGGCCAAATTCCAGAAGGCGGTTCCCAGGTTATTCTGAATCATGCCATAACTCAGGGTCTCCCGGTCTGGGGTGTAATACTTTAAGGCTTGTTGATAGGCGGCGATCGCGCTTTTCAAGTTAGCATCGGGGTTTTGCTGCTGTGCCAAGTTCCAGTAAGCGGTTCCCAGGTTATTTTGAGTTGAGGCATATTGCTTAAAGGCGTCTAGCTGTTCTGTGCAGTTACGCTGGAGCGAATCGCGCACAGCCTCTTGATAAGCTGCGATCGCATTTTGCAAATTCAACACCGGATCGCGATAGCGGGCCAAATCCGCATAAACAGCGCCTAAATTATTTTGCAGGCGGCTGTAGGTTTGACCTGTCATCGTCAGGGTGAGAGCCAGTTGATAGAGGCTGAGTGCTTGTTCGAGATAGATTTGCGCCTGTTCTGGGGGAGAGGGTTGGCGAGAAAACAACCAGTAAAGATTTCCCAGATCGTTGAGGATATCGGGAACTTGCGGCGAAGTTTCCTCTAAAGCTCTAAGCGCTTGTTCGTAGGCTTGAATGGCTGCACTCAGATTTTGCGGGGTGACATCGCCTGCGACAATGCGATCGCGGTAGCTATTCCCCAAAGTTAAATAGCGTTCCACGGGTGCTAGCGATCCAACCGCCTCCACGGGTGGTTCGCGCTGGGGTTGGGGGGGCGGCGCTACCACTGCAACAGCCGACTTTGTGGGTTTTTCCATTTCCCCATTTCCCCATCCCCCCAATTCCGGTACTGTTGTGGCATCAACTTCATCAGAAATGGGCGTGGGATCGCCAGCAAATTCAAAGATCCCGGTATGACATCGCCAGAAGTCTGGCGCAGATTGTTGAATGGAGGTAAACCAAGGACGCGGCAGCCAGAGCAGTAAACTAGAGTCCAAACTCTCTAAGTTTTTTGCCATCTGCTGTAAATGATGCAAAAATAGGCGCTGCAAACTCGGCGACTGACGAGTAAGCTTTTCAATCCCTAAAATCTGGAAGCCGGGAATGGGGGTAAGATGGGGATGCTGTGCCAGCCATTGACGAATTTGAGCGGCAATATTGGGATCGCTTAAGTTGAGATGCAAGCTCACCAAACGGGGATGCGTTTGGCTTAAGGGGAGTGTGGCAACGGCGGAGGCTGTCTTAGAGGCAGCAGGAAGGGTTGAAAGAGTGGAGTTCGGCGAAGTCGCGCCAGTCAGTTCCGCTTGAAGTTGAGCCGCAATCTGGTTTTTAAAGGTCAGATCGTCGCAGACTGCGAAAAAGATTTGACGGCGCAAGTCCAGACTCAGCGCCACTTTTAAGCGCTCGTAAATAGGACAGTTGATGCTTGAAACATTAGATTCTGCCACGATCGACTCTTCAGTAAGATATGCGTGTGTTGGGAATGTGCCTAGGGGTAAGCCGAGGAGATCTGTCAATCTCCCCATTGAGTTTCCTGAAAAGCGAGTGCTGCTACACCCTGTTGATTGTTAGAAGATTTTTTCTATCCTATTCTTCGGTCTATTCCCCACTTAGTCAGGATGAACCGCCGAAATTTCTATCTAAAGTTAGGCAATAAAGGGACTGATAAGAAAATTGGGCTTCTAGCTAGAGAAACCCAAGGGATGTTTTAATAAATTTTGTTTATTAAAGAGTTCTTTTAACTAAGACCAGAAACAGAGAAGGCTACAAAAACTAAACCTCCGACAAGAACAACAGCACCCAGTCCCATGACGATGTATTTTTGCTGTTGGTTTTTCGTGGGAGGCGTCGCGCGATACATTTTCGGTTCTACTGCGTAGTTGTTTAACCGACCGCCTTCTTCGTTGATATAGGGCATGAAAAAAATCCTCTAATTTTGTTACTTTTGCGTTAAATCTAGGCTTGCAGCAAATAAACTCGCGGCTTCAGTGGCTTGCAGATTTAAGTATTTTATGAACGAACCTCTAAAACCCCAGAAATTCTCATGACTGGTGGAGGTTGGAATCGTTCTCACTTGCAGACTAGGTGCAAGGGTTGCAAATTGGCACGATGATTTAGCTCGACCAGAAACTATCGAACAGCGAGAAAGACCAATTCTTCACTACTATAGCAGTTCTTTAAGTTTCATAGTCTTTCTTTAAGTTTTGTTTGACATTTGGGTCATCGATCCCCTCAGATTCAGGGCGAATCTTTGGGGATCGCTTAAAAAAACCGTGCAAAGTTCTCAGCCCACCGCAGACCGTTTGCTTGGCACGATTGCAGTTAGACGTTAATCAGACCCGTTAAAGGAGAACTGGCGGTGGCGTAAGCCTTGGCGGGAATTCGACCCGATAGATGGGCTAAACGTCCGGCTTGGGTTGCCAGTCCCATTGCTTGGGCCATTGCCACTGGATTTTTAGCAAGGGCGATCGCGCTATTAATTAACAGAGCATCAGCCCCCATTTCCATTGCTAACGTGGCTTCTGAGGGCGCGCCAATTCCAGCATCGACCACCACAGGAATCCCAGAATTTTCGATAATAATCTGGATATTGGCTGCATTCCGCAACCCTTGACCCGACCCAATAGGCGAACCTAAAGGCATGACGGTGACGCATCCAGCTTCTTCTAAATGCTTGGCCAACAGGGGATCGGCATTAATATACGGCAATACCGCAAACCCTTCTTTAACGAGCTGTTCGGCTGCTTGTAGGGTGCCAATGGGATCGGGAAGCAAATACTTGGGATCGGGGATCACTTCCAATTTGACAAAGTTGTTGTCTTCCTGACCGAGCAGCTTTGCCATTTCCCGACCTAAACGGGCCACGCGGATCGCCTCCTCTGCGGTTTGGCATCCGGCCGTATTAGGTAACATCCAAATTTTGCCCCAATCAATCGCTTCGGCCAATCCCTCATGACCGGGGGCTTGGGTTTGAACGCGACGCACCGCCACCGTGACAATTTCGCAACCACTCGCGGCAATACTGCGCTGCATTACTTCTAAACTGGGGTATTTGCCAGTTCCCGTCATCAGGCGCGAGTTGAACGTTTTTCCGGCGATCGTGAATGGGCGATCGCTCATTGCTGAAACAGAAGAATCTAAAGTTTGCATCGGTAACTTAGGGAACAATACTGGCTTTTACTTTCAGCATAACGGCTGCTCAAGTTGAATTTTCCCCCGATCGCGCGAACGAGCGCCCAAAGTTTAAAGTTTTTTTGAGTTTCAGCAAACACTGACCGGATCGGATTGCCAGAGTCTCTTTGCCCAGGGATACTAGACAATACCCGGCGCTACCCCAGTTGGCGATGATGCAAGTCTTTTCCATCGCACTCTCTAGAATTGAATGAGAGCGATCGCCTCTAGACAATCTCGATTCTCAACAACCGCAACGCCATCTCGAACCGAGGGATTGCTCGGCTTGCTCAACTTATCACGCTCGAACCTTTTTATGGACGTAGACCTAGCGAACTCCATCACCATTTACGACACCACGCTCCGCGACGGCGCGCAACGCGAAGGCTTGTCCCTCTCCCTAGAAGACAAAATTCGCATCGCCAGAGCCTTAGACCAACTCGGAGTTCCCTTTATTGAAGGCGGTTGGCCCGGTGCCAATCCCAAAGACGTACAATTTTTCTGGCAACTGCAAGAAAACCCGCTCAACCATGCGGAAGTCGTCGCCTTTTGCTCCACGCGCCGCCCCCACAGCACCGCAGCAGAAGATTCCATGTTACAAGCCATCCTTGCGGCAGGAACCCGCTGGGTGACGCTATTTGGCAAATCCTGGGATCTGCACGTCACTGAAGGGCTAAAAACCAGCCTGGAAGAGAACTTAGCGATGATTCAGGACACCATTGAATTCTTACGCGCTTCCGGTCGCCGCGTCATTTACGATGCCGAGCATTGGTTTGACGGTTACAAACAAAATCCCGAATATGCCCTGCAAACCCTACTGGCGGCTTGCAGAGCGGGCGCAGAATGGCTTGTTTTTTGCGATACCAATGGCGGGACTTTACCTCACGAAATTGCTCAGATTGTACGGGAGGCGATCGCAGCCATCCATCCGATAGAACCCCAAGCGCAATTCGGCATCCATACCCACAATGACTCGGATACGGCTGTCGCCAACGCCCTAGCCGCCGTGCAAGCCGGGGTAACAATGGTGCAAGGAACCATTAACGGTTATGGCGAACGGTGCGGAAACGCCAATCTCTGCTCGCTCATTCCCAATTTGCAACTGAAATTGGGCTACCCGTGCATCAGCGACGAACAAATCTTACACCTCTCTCAAACCAGCCGCTTTGTCAGCGAAGTTGTGAACTTGGCCCCCGACGAACACGCCCCCTTCGTTGGTCGTTCCGCCTTTGCTCACAAAGGGGGGATTCATGTCTCGGCGGTAGAACGCAACCCCTTAACCTACGAGCATATTCAACCGGAA
Source organism: Geitlerinema calcuttense NRMC-F 0142 (assembly GCF_030285425.1). Lineage (NCBI taxonomy): Bacteria > Bacillati > Cyanobacteriota > Cyanophyceae > Geitlerinematales > Geitlerinemataceae > Geitlerinema > Geitlerinema calcuttense. Next base: position 16,356 of record NZ_JASVEJ010000016.1, read on the forward strand.
CAAGTAGGGAACCGCCGCCGCATCGTGATTTCCGACCAAGCTGGGTTAAGCAATGTCCTGGCAAAAGCCCGCACCTTTGGCATCGACCTAGACCGCCAAGATCCCGTCTGTCGGGAGATTCTGCAACGCCTCAAGGAGTTAGAAAGCCAAGGCTACCAGTTTGAAGCGGCGGAGGCAAGTTTTGATTTATTGATGCGTTCGGCCTTGGGACAGCGCCAAACTTTGTTTGAGATTCGCGGGTTTCAAGTCCATTGCAACATGATTCCCAACCCGGACAACCCCTACGCGCGACCGGATTCTCTAGCGACGGTGAAGATAACCGTAAATGGACAGGAAATTTTAGAAGCCGCCGAAGGAAATGGCCCGGTTGCAGCCCTTGATGCGGCGCTGCGAAAGGCTTTGATGAATTTCTATCCCGCGATCGCTGATTTTTATCTCACCGATTACAAGGTGCGGATTTTAGACGGTACAGCAGGAACTTCAGCCAAAACCCGCGTTTTAGTGGAATCCAGCAATGGGCTTCAGCGATGGACAACGGTAGGGGTTTCCCCCAACATTTTGGATGCTTCTTATCAGGCCGTAGTGGAAGCTTTGGAGTATGGTCTGCTAATATCAAATCAGTTACCTCTGGTTGCGAGAACTTAGAGATAAGAGGTAGTTATCTTTAAGTTCAAAGAAGCTGATATTTGAAACTCTAATTTCAAACTTTTAAGCTTCTGTGCTAACATAGGTAATTGGAAAAAGATTTGCTTCCTTACCCCGCTTTTGACCAATACACGGGAACCCAGTACAGAAACAGGAAGCAGTTGTAGAAAGACTTTAGCAAAATTCAATGATGATAAAAGGTGGTATGAGCCAGCAGGTTATTCACCCAATGGTTAAGCTGCAACGTCAAGTGCAATCGCTCGTTGACTCGAAAGCGATTAAGCCCAATGACAGTATTTGGAAGATTGCACTCCTCTATGGCGATGATTGGCCCCGTTGGAAACAAGAATTACTCGCTTACGAATTTACAATGCAAGACCCCGTAGGTGACTTACTCGCTGTTGAAGCGTGGGATGACGAATAAGCGTTAAGACGGTTAAATTTTTTACCTCGCTTTCTCTAGGCAATCTGCAAGCGCCAGTGCGAGTTGATGGGCGCTCTGATAGCGATCCTTCGCTCTCGGCTCTGTCACTCGTTCGATTGTCGCTCGTAAAGCAGGAGTAAGGGTTGGTAAATCCTCCAATTGCAGGCGGTAGAACTGCCCTTGCTTGCGATAAAACTGACCGGGTTGCTGACCCGTTAACAAAAACACCAAAGTCGGACCAATTGCATACAAGTCAGATTGAGGCACCGGGCGTCCGAGGTCTTGTTCTGGAGCGCTATACCCTTCTGCACCAATACGGGTTCCGGGTGGCGTCCCCATTTCCTTCACCGCGCCGAAATCAATCACCATAATCTGGCGCTTCTCGTCGGAGGATGCTGACGCAGAGACTTGTCGCGAGTTGCGATGGCGTAACAACAAATTGGCTGGCTTAATATCCCGGTGGATTACGGGGTAGCGCTGGGTATGGAGGTATTGCAAAACCTCGCAAGTTTGAATCGCCCATTCAATGCCTTGGGCGAGCGTGCAAGGGCCATTCTGATAAACCCATCGTTCCAAATCTTGACCGTGGATTAACTCCATTGCCAGATAGCGCTTGCCGTTTTCTTCAAAAAAGTCATAAAACGTGGGAATGCCGGGGTGATTGAGCGCCCTCAGCGTTCTGGCTTCCCGTTCAAATAACTCCCTGGCTTTGGCAATTTGGGCCATATCAGTGTTTAATTCCTTCAGCACCAGCAAAGCCGAATCGGGTCGATCTGAAGCTTGTGCGCCAACTTGGGAATTCCACGCCAGATAAGTGGTTCCCATCCCCCCGCGTCCAAGCGCCCGCAAGATGTAGTATTGGCGAACTATTTTTTCGTACTTCAGCAGTTGGCCGCAATAGATACAGAACAAGTTTTCCGGTGCATTCCCTTGATGGGTGCAACTCAAACCAGAGGCGAGTCCAGGCGGACTTGCAGAAGCTTGACCCGCTTCAAACTTAAGAATTGGGCCGCCGAGCGCCAACTGAATCAACGCATTATCCTCAATGGCAGCTTGAGAAACCAAAACGCCATTGAGGAGCGTGCCGTTTTTGCCTAAATTGATTAATTGCCATCGCTGCCAACTAGAAGTCTCATCAACATTCAACTCCAGATGGTAGCGAGACACTAAATTATGAGTGACGACCACATCATTATCGGGGGCGCGACCAATGCGAATTCGCGATCGCGATTCAAAGCTCCAAAACTGCACAATTTGAGTTTCGGTGCTATCCAACAGGGAAAGCTTGACCATTGCCGTACGCAGCTAGTCTTTAAGATTGTCTAAATTCGGTCGCACTTTAGCCCGGATTAACACCACCGTAATATTATCGTGACCGTTGTACTGGTTGGCTAACTCAATTAAATCGCTTGCCCCCTTTTCCAAACTCGCTCTAGAACTCAGTAAAGGAGCAAGGTGCGTTGAGTAATTCTTTTCTAACAAATCGTTATCCGTCATCCCATCCGAACTTAAGACCAACAGCACATCCTCATTCAACTCCATAAATTGAACGTCCGGTTTGACAAACTCATCGCTGCGAGGCCCCAAGGCTTGCGTGAGTTGGTACGCATCCGGACGGGTATACGCTAAATTTGGGTCAACCCCCCGTTGAATTTCGCGCTGGCCGACATCGTGGTCTTGGGTGACGGGAATTAACCCCTGTTTGCGAGTTGCCATATACAGGCGGCTATCCCCAACATGGCTGACAACCACATTGGTATCTTGCACCAAGACGAGAACCAGAGTCGTTCCCATCCGACCGCTACCCGTGCGGGACTGTTGCTGGTTGACCTCATAAATTGCATTGTTGGCGAGTCGAACGGCTTCGCGCACCGACTCCTCGCTGGGCAAACAGTCCTGATAGTGGGGATTATCGAACCACTGGGTTTGAAAATACCGCCTTAAGGTATCAACGGCTAAAGCGCTAGCAACCTCGCCGCCAGCATGACCGCCCATGCCATCGCAAAGAATATATAATCCCTTTGCATACAGCGTTCGTCCCGTTTTGGTTTCAACGCGCTCTATTTTCGTTTGGATGCAAAAGGCGTCTTCATTATGATTGCGCTGCGTCCCCGTGTCTGTGAAGCCCGCATTGTCCAAGCTGAACAGTTGCATGGGCAAAACCACGGTCGGCTGGTCGTCTAAAACATCGCTCTTTGGCTCTGGCATAAAGCTAGAAGTCTGGAAGCGGGTGGGGGCAGAGGCGGGCATATTTGAGGCGATGGGCGAAACTAGACCCATCTGAGCGGCTTCTAGATCGGGTACGGTATTGGCATCAGGTACGGTGGCCGGTTGCAGATCGTCCTCGTCTTCTAGGTCTGGGGGAGAAATTTCGGGTTCTCTGGTGAGTTCTTCGGCGATCGCTCTTAACTTAGCTTGCAGAGCTTCCAAATCCTCAATTTCCCCATCCTGTAACTGTTGCAGCAATAGCACCAGGGAACCAATATAGGTTTGTTGAGATTGTTCAAATAGCTCTTTCCAGAGTCGCCCCAAATCTTGCAAGCTCAGGGGTGTATGCAAAGATTCGATATAGAGGCGTTGCAAGCCAATGACTTGATCCTCATCAACGCGCAAATTGTCTTGAATTAACAAACTTTGCCGACAATGCAGCGGTTCTAAACTCTCCCAAAGCTTCACCATCTCGAAGAGTAAAAAGACAATTTGCTGCGGTGAAAGTTGTTCTTCGCGCCATAAATCTACCAACATCGGCCAGTTGGAACGGTCTTCGAGTAAAAGAACGGCGCGGTTATCCTGAACCCAAGCATCGCAAATTTCGGGTAAGGTTTGACCGAGTTCGGGCTGTAACTCTAGATAGAGTTCTGCCATTGGCGGAATTAGGGGCGCATTTTCCGAGAAAGCTTGACCTTGAATGGCTTCGAGCAGAGAAATCTGCAACGGACGACAATCTAAGACACGGCCCTGAAATTCGCTTTGCGTGCGATCGCACTCTTCTAAAGAGTCCAGCAGTAGATAGCGCTGCTGCAAGTCCAAATACTCTGAAGGGAGGGGATGAGAGGAGAGGGGAGGAACGGGGATCGGGGTTGCTGTGGCTCCTTCAGCAGAGGCGGGAGTGGATTTAAGTTCGGCTTGGGAAGGCATTGACCACAGCGGCATTGTCGCTTCTTCGTCCGCTTCCTCATTGCTAACCGGGGGGATATAAGGATGTCCGGATGGGCCGGTCAGGGTGACAATGGCTCGCAATACGGTTCCGGTTAAAGCCCCACATTGGGGACAGTTTATGGCGTCATAAGTCACTTGAGCGCCACAAGCATAGCAAGGTTTATAGGTTAAGGAAGTACCGCAACTTTGGCAAAACTTGTTGGCGTCAGAATTCTCAAATTGACATTGGGGACAAATCAGCATGGGTTTTCTTCCTCAACTGTCAAGAAATACGGGGCATTTGTCGCGATCGCGCGGGCGTTGGCATTGGTTAGGCAGAGCGTGCTTTTTTAGAGATAGCACGATTCTTGATTGGGTGAACAGGGCAGGGTTGGGTTAAGTGGATGGGTCAATTTGGAATAAAAAGCTGACTTTATCGCCTTTGCCTAAAGAGATGCGATCGCCAGGGCGCAAACGATAGCGATCGCCGGTTCGCAAGGGTAAATTATTGACATACGTGCCATTGGTGCTACCAATATCTTCTAAAAAATAAATGCCGCCCTCTACGCGCAGATCGGCATGAATCCGGGAAACTACGTCTGCATCGGGCAGGTTCGAGACATCAACATCGGGGGGAATGCGATCGTTGGGCTTGCCAATATGAATAACGCTTAAGTGAGGGGGTAACTCAATTTTAGTGTTGGTTTGGATATGCAGCAGCCGAGCGCAGAAAGTCTGCAACTGGGTGGGCGCATTGAGGGGGGGGCGAGCGGCTGCTCCGGGGGCGTTAAGGGCTGTTGCTGGTAATTCGGTACCCAGACTAGCCGGATCGACAGCAGGCATGGCTGAGGGCGAATTAATAAAGGTTGGTGGCACATTTTGAGCGATCGCGATCTCAGGCGCGACCGGGGAGCCACATTGACCGCAAAATTCAGCTCCCCCGGAAACGCTTGCCCCGCATTGAGGACAAGGCACCATTTCTGGAAGGGGTGTATAGCACGCCTCGCAATGGCTAGCCGTATCGGGGTTAGGATGCGCGCAGTTGGGGCAGGTAATCATGGCGATGGATAAATGACAATTGAGCCAAGAGAACAACCACGTTGCTCTATCAGAATACTAAGAGCGATCTTTAGCTCATCGGAGTGTTTGTGCGAAATTTTACGGGATTCAGCGAGATTTGCTCAATAATTCTCGACAAAATGACGCTGGGTTCCAGGTTTTCTGGATTTCAAGTAGATCGAGGAGAATTGTAAGGGTTAGCGACAGGCGCGATCGCATCTCTAGAGAAAGATTTTAGGATCGCTTTCACCCGATTAGGGGTAAGTTGAGGTCATCAGGTGTGCAACAAATTTAACAGCGATTAAAATTAGTTCAATTCTCTCATCAACAAAACGTTGCCAACTCCCCTAAACTCTCTCAAAATGTACTGGCAGCAGACGGAACGCGAGCGACTCATGCTGAAGATGCAGCAACGCATCTGTCAGTCGCTCGATCTTGAGGAAACTCTCCAAATGACGGTTCAAGACGTGCGGGAATTTCTCCAGACCGATCGCGTGGCGATTTATCGCTTTGAATCGGATGGACAAGGGATGCTGGCAGCCAAATCGCTGGCATCGGGATGGGAGTTACCGGAAACCGAGGCAAGCTTGTTCCAAAAGTACGTTCAGCCCTATCAAAATTCTGGCTTGGAAGCCCTCATTGAAAGCGGCGAAAGCGTTTTAGTCGAACCGTCTGAAGAACTGCTGGCTCAGTTACAAATTCAGGCGCATCTGGCTATCCCTATTTTCCGAGGGAAACAGCTTTGGGGGCTGTTGATCGCTCATCATTGTCGCTCGCCTCGGCAATGGCAGCAACCGGAAATTGATTTACTTGCGGCGCTAGCGATGCAGTTGGCGATCGCCATTCAACAGTCGGAACTCTACCAGCAAGTTCAACAACTCAACAGCCAATTGGAGGCTCAGGTTCAAGAACGGACGGCTCAACTGCAAAAGGCCTTAGAATTTGAGGCAATGCTCAAGCTGATTACCGATAAAGTCCGCGATAGCTTGCTTGATGAAACTCAAATTTGGCAAACTGCGGTGCGCGAGCTAACCCAGGTTTTAAATCTTAAGGGCTGTAATGCGGCGCTATACGATTTGGAACAGGGGACTTCTACAGTTTGTTCGGAATTCGTGAAAACTGATGAAAATAAGAAGATTCCACCCATTTACGGACGCGTGCAGGAGTTAGGCAAGTTTCCCGAACTCTATTGTCAGTTGCTCCAAGGTGAGTATTTTCAATTTTGCTCGTTGCTGATTAATGAGGATCGCGGTCCAGTCTCGATGCTGGTTTGTCCCATTTTTGACGATCGAGGCGTCTTAGGCGATTTGTGGCTGGTAAACGATGCGGCTTATGAGTTTAGCGAACGGGAAATTCGCTTGGTGCAGCAGGTCGCAACTCAATGCGCGATCGCCATTCGTCAAGCGCGTCTCTTTCAAGCATCAGTGGCTCAAGTGGAAGAATTAGCCCGCATTAATCGACTTAAGGATGATTTTCTAAGCGCGGTTCCCCACGAACTCAGAACGCCTGTCACCAATATGAAAATGGCAATTCATAACCTATCGACGATGGCGTTGTCTAACTTAATCGTCAGTACCAACGAACAAAATCAAAAGCGCATTGCTCACTACCTGCAAATTCTTCAGTATGAGTGCGAGCGGGAAATTAGCTTAATTAATGACCTTTTGGATCTCCAACGGCTCGATACTCGCGATCAACCCCTAAGCCTAGAACCCATCAACCTCAGCGAGTTTCTCCCCCAAGTCATCAAACCGTTTCAGGTGAGGGCTAATAATCGCCAGCAAAGCTTACAACTTGAGATGCCGCTCGATCTGCCGATCCTCTGTTCTAATGCTCCAGGTTTAGAACGTATCTTAGCGGAATTACTCAATAATGCGTGCAAATATACGCCACCCGGAGAGCAAATTATCGTAGCCGTTAGCGTGCAATCGAGCAATCTGCTATTCCAAATTGTGAATACAGGCGTGGAGATTGCCCCCAGCGAGCGATCGCGCATTTTTGATAAATTCTACCGGATTCCCCGCGCTGACCCCTGGAAACAAGGCGGGACTGGACTGGGACTGGCTTTAGTGAAAAAGCTAACCGAACATTTAGGCGGTTTAATTGAAGTGGGCAGTAGCAATGGTAAAACCTGTTTTAGCGTCTTCTTACCATTGCATTCTGAACTGAACTCAACAGTCGGATGAGGAGTTTTTAAGGCTTAACGACGAGTACCGAGCAGGTGGCATCCTCTACAACCTGGGTGCTAACCGAGCCTTCTAAAATGCGTTTAACTCCGGTTAAACCGCGACTGCCGATAATAATTAAGTTCGCTTGATGAATATTCGCAAGGCGAATAATTTCTTCGGCTGGATCTCCGGTGGCAATTTCAATCTTGCTCGTGCAAGAGAGCTGTTGCTGATAGGTTTCTAGCTGTTTCTCAATTTCTCGGTAAGGCGACTCCTCAGCGCCAAAATGCGGTTTATCGGCCGCTTGTTCGGATTGCCTTTCGGGCGGCAGCAAAATATGAGCCAAAATGACTTTGGCATCGGGTTGCAGTTGAATTTGTTGTAAAGTCTGAAAAACTTTATCGGTGGCAGCCGACCGATCTAACGCCATTGCAACTAAAATTGTTTCGATCACTCGATCTCTCCTCAAAATTAAAGCGAATCGCTTCTTAAGGGTCGATTTGACACCCTTGTTCTGATCTAGAATAAGCTGAAAAACCCGTAAGTTTTCCCGGCTCAATCTATTCAGCGATGGGTCGCTTCTTTTGAACTGAAAAGATGAGGCGAACGTTAGCCAGCTAACCCCTTGATGGCTCTGCGTGCGGTGAGAGCGGGAAGGCTTGGGGTAAATCTCCCCTTCACGAGGCTACCTAAGCATCGTCAGTTCGATTTTCAATTCTCAAGCGTACGGAGTCGGCGTGGGAGTTTAACCCCTCAGTCTCCGCTAAGGTAATAATGGCATTCCCCATCTTGTTGAGGGCAGTTGGAGAATACTGGATCAAGCTGGAGTGTTTGAGGAAGGTTTCTACACCCAAGGCAGAGGCGTAACGAGCTGCGCCAGAGGTGGGTAGGGTATGGTTAGGGCCGGCTAGATAGTCGCCGACGGCTTCTGGGGTGGAGTAACCCAGGAAAATTGCTCCGGCATGGCGAATTTGATTCACCAGATCCCACGGTTCAGTAATTTCGAGTTCGAGGTGTTCTGGCGCAAACTGATTGGACAGTTCGGCGGCTTCTGCTAGGGAACTGACGACAACCACCAGACCGTAATGGGCGATCGCTTTTTCGGTCAGTAAGCGACGGGGATGGTTGACCAGTTGGCGCTCGACTTCGGCGGCGACTTTCCGCGCTAGGGCGGAGTCTGGGGTGAGTAAGATGGCGGCAGCCAGGGGGTCATGCTCGGCTTGAGCGAGCATATCGGTGGCCACATGGATGGGGTTCGCGCCGCTATCGGCAATAATTAAGACTTCCGAAGGGCCGGCTAGGGAGTCAATGCCGACGGTGCCGTAGACGAGTTTTTTCGCTAGGGTGACATAAATGTTACCTGGCCCGGTGATGACATCTACCTTGGGGATGGTTTCGGTGCCGTAGGCCAGGGCCGCGATCGCTTGAGCGCCCCCAACCCGATAAATTTCTTGAATGCCTGCCTCTTGAGCGGCGACGAGGACAGCCGGGTTAATCCCCTTTTCGCTACCGGGTGGCGTTACCATCGCAATTCGGGGAACGCCTGCGACTTTGGCGGGAATGGCATTCATTAGGACGGTACTCGGATAAGCGGCTCGACCGCCAGGGATGTAAATTCCCGCTCGATCGACTGGCGTATACCGCTTACCCAACACAATATCATCGGTGCCAAACTGAACCCAAGATTTCGGGACGCGTTGGCGGTGAAAGGCTTCGATTTGACGACAAGCGAGTTGAATCGCATCCAGTAAGTCTTTGTTGACTTGTTGGTAAGCCGCGTCGAGTTCTGAACCGCTAACGCGCAATTCTTCGACTTTTAGCGTTTTTTGGTCAAATTCGGCTGTGTAGTGCAGTAAGGCGCGATCGCCTTGTCGTTTCACCGTCTGAAGCACTTCCCGAACGGTCGCTTCCTTGTGCACGACTTGCTCGTCTTGGGTGCGATCGCAGATGCGCCGCAGTTCAGCTTCTGCATCAGCCCGCTGAGTAATGATTCGCAGCATGGATAGGACAATGGCCTTTCTAGGAATAAACCGTTGGCGGACGGATCTTCAGACACCCTGGGCTAAATCAGCTACCAGGCTAACCCGTACTCGCTTCTCTAGCTTAACGTGGATTTTCGTGTTTCAGCTAATCTCATTGCAGATCAACAAATGTTATATTAAACGATCTGATGCTATGTGCATCACCATCAACCTAAAAGCGATTATTTCTAGTTGAGCCGTGCCTAATATTAAGTCTGCCGTTAAACGCGTTCAGATTGCTGAACGAAATCGTCTCCGCAATAAAGCTTATAAGTCTAGCGTCAGAACGCTGATGAAGAAGTTTTTTGCGGCTTTAGACACCTATGCGGCTTCTCAAAGCCCAGAAGCCAAGCAAGAGGTACAAACTCTCATGTCCGATACCTACAGCCGCATTGACAAGGCGGTCAAGCGGGGTGTTTTTCACTCTAACAATGGCGCTCGCAAAAAAGCCCGTTTGGCCAAAGCGCTTAAAAAAGTGGAAGCGCCCGTGTCAACAGCGTCCTGAGCGTTCTCAAGGGCGATCGCCACTTGGGGGCGTCCAGAAAACGCCGGAATGCTGCGGCTTAACCGATCGAGCCGCCGTTTGCAAGAGAGGGAGGAGAGAACCTCACTCAATGGGGTTCGCAAACTCGCCTGAACGCCCACACTGTACTGCTTGCAGTCGGTGTGGGAGAATGCAGCCAACGCTTAGAAGAACTCCTCAAATTCTCTCATGCAACTGATTGATACTCACGTCCATGTCAATTTTTCGACGTTTGAGTCGGATCTAGAAGCAACGCGCGATCGCTGGCAAGCTGCCGGAGTCGTGCAGCTCGTTCATTCTTGCGTGACCCCAGATGAGTATCCCAGCCTAGCCGCATTAGCCGATCGCTTTCGCGAATTATATTTTGCTGTGGGACTGCACCCGCTAGAGGCCGATCGATGGACGCCGGAATTAGCCCATCAACTTCGCCAACTGGCTCAATCTCATCCGAAGATTGTCGCAATTGGCGAAACTGGGCTAGACTTTTATAAAGCGGACAATCGTTCGCAACAGCAGCAGGCATTTTGGGCGCAGTTAGAAATGGCCCATGCCCTCCAGAAGCCGGTTATTATTCACTGTCGAGATGCAGCCGCAGCCTTAGCCGATCAACTCCGTAATTTTTGGGATAGGATTGGAGAGGTGCGGGGCGTGATGCATTGCTGGGGAGGAGAACCTCAAGAAACGCAGTGGTTTTTAGATTTGGGTTTTTACATTAGTTTTAGCGGTACAGTCACCTTCAAAAAGGCGACTCAGATTCAGGAATCCTGTCAAATCTGTCCGAGCGATCGCCTCTTAATTGAAACTGATTGCCCCTTTCTTGCTCCGGTTCCCAAACGCGGCAAACGCAACGAACCCGCCTACGTCCGCCATGTGGCCGAACAAGTGGCTCATCTGCGCGGAGTCTCCTTAGAAACGTTAGCTCGGCAAACCACAGAAAACGCTCGCTCGTTGTTTGGCTTACCTCAGCTAACGCTCTCAGATTCGCCCTTATTGGCCCAGTCTTGGACAAAGGAGTAAAAATAAATTATAATAGTGGATTGCCGTTATGCGTGGATGTCCCTCAGACCGTTTCGAGTCGCACGACCCAGCCATTGACGGTCAACAATCTCCTCGCCGAACCCCATCCCAAGATGAGGCAGCCCAACCGAAAAATTGATAGCACTCGTTACCTTGGAGCAATCCAATCACAATTTGATAAACCAAAATGGGGAATGGAAGATAGGGACTTGGCTGCGGCCGTCCCCATCCCAAATTCCCTATTTTGCCGATGAATATTGTTACCCAGCCTGGAAACAAAATTTCTTATGAATCAGACGACCATTCCTGCACCCGTGCAACACATGTTGCCAGACCTCGTCGAGATTCAGCGGGCAAGCTTCCGCTGGTTTCTAGAAGAAGGACTGATCGAGGAGCTAGATAGTTTTTCTCCCATATCCGACTACACGGGCAAGCTAGAGTTACATTTTATTGGCAAAGACTACAAACTCAAGCGTCCGAAGTACGAAGTTGACGAAGCCAAACGGCGGGATGCCACCTACGCCGTGCAAATGTACGTGCCGACTCGTCTGATTAACAAAGAAGCGGGTACCATGATCGAGCAAGAAGTCTTCATCGGCGAACTGCCGTTGATGACCGATCGCGGCACCTTTATCATTAACGGCGCAGAGCGCGTGATCGTCAACCAAATCGTGCGATCGCCCGGAGTCTATTACAAATCCGAAACCGACAAAAACGGTCGCCGTACCTACAACGCCTCCCTCATTCCCAACCGAGGCGCGTGGCTAAAATTTGAAACCGACAAAAACGATCTAGTCTGGGTGCGAATCGACAAAACCCGCAAACTCTCCGCCCAAGTCCTGCTTAAAGCCTTGGGACTGAGTACCAACGAAATTCTCGACGCCCTCCGCCATCCCGACTACTTCCAAAAAACCATCGACAAAGAAGGCGACTACTCCGACGAAGACGCCTTAATGGAACTGTACCGCAAATTGCGACCGGGCGAACCCCCCACCGTCACCGGCGGCGCGCAGTTACTCGAATCGCGCTTTTTTGACCCCAAACGGTACGACCTCGGTAAAGTTGGGCGGTACAAACTCAACAAAAAACTGCACCTCAACGTTCCGGAAACCAAACGCGTCCTCACCCCAGAAGACATCCTCTCGGCGATCGATTACCTGATCAACCTGGAATACGATATCGGCAGCATCGATGATATCGACCACTTGGGGAACCGTCGCGTCCGATCCGTGGGCGAACTCCTGCAAAACCAAGTCCGCGTCGGCTTAAACCGTCTAGAACGGATTATCCGCGAACGGATGACCGTTTCCGACGCCGAACATCTCACCCCCACCTCCCTGGTTAACCCCAAACCCTTGGTGGCCGCCATTAAGGAATTCTTTGGTTCATCGCAACTGTCCCAGTTCATGGATCAAACCAACCCCTTAGCGGAATTAACCCACAAACGCCGCCTCTCAGCCCTAGGGCCGGGCGGTCTCACGCGGGAACGGGCCGGGTTTGCCGTCCGCGACATTCACCCCTCCCACTACGGGCGGATTTGTCCGATTGAAACCCCTGAAGGACCTAACGCCGGGTTAATTGGTTCCTTGGCAACTCACGCCCGCGTTAACCAGTACGGGTTTATCGAAACCCCATTTTACCCGGTGGAAACGGGTCGCGTTCTGCGCGATCGCCTTCCCGCCTACATGACCGCAGACGAAGAAGACGACCTGCGCGTTGCCCCTGGCGATATCCCCACCGACGAAGCGGGGAAAATTCTAGGCGACATCATCCCCGTTCGCTACCGTCAGGAATTCACTACCACCAGCCCCGACCAAGTGGACTATGTGGCAGTTTCCCCGGTACAAATTATCTCCGTTGCCACCTCCTTGATCCCCTTCCTGGAGCATGACGACGCTAACCGGGCGCTGATGGGTTCTAACATGCAACGTCAAGCCGTTCCCCTGCTCAAGCCCGAACGCCCCCTCGTGGGAACCGGACTAGAGGCCCAAGCCGCCAGAGACTCCGGGATGGTGATTATCTCTAAATACGACGGCGAAGTCACCTACGTGGATGCGACGCAAATTCGCGTCAGAACGGCACGCAAAGACGACGAAACCCCCTCAGCCGCCCCGGAAGAAATCGCTTATGAAGTCCAGAAGTATCAGCGCTCAAACCAAGATACCTGCTTGAACCAACGCCCCATCGTTCGCGTTGGCGACAAAGTGAAATCGGGTCAAGTGCTGGCGGATGGTTCGGCGACTGAAGGCGGAGAACTCGCCCTCGGCCAAAACATCCTGGTCGCCTATATGCCTTGGGAAGGCTACAACTACGAAGACGCGATTTTGATTTCCGAACGGTTGGTGTATGACGATATCTACACCTCCATTCACATCGAGAAGTACGAGATCGAAGCGCGTCAAACCAAACTCGGCCCTGAAGAAATTACCCGCGAAATTCCCAACGTCGGGGAAGACGCTTTGCGACAACTCGATGAAGATGGCATTATCCGCATCGGGGCTTGGGTAGAAGCGGGCGACATCTTGGTGGGGAAAGTCACGCCTAAAGGTGAATCTGACCAGCCCCCAGAAGAAAAACTCCTGCGAGCCATCTTTGGGGAAAAAGCCAGAGACGTGCGCGATAACAGCTTGCGCGTTCCCAACGGCGAAAAAGGTCGCGTTGTAGACGTGCGGGTGTTTACTCGCGAACAAGGGGACGAACTGCCCCCCGGTGCCAACATGGTCGTCCGCGTCTATGTGGCTCAGAAGCGGAAAATCCAAGTTGGGGATAAAATGGCGGGTCGCCACGGTAATAAGGGGATTATCTCTCGGATTCTGCCGATTGAAGATATGCCTTACTTACCCGATGGCAGACCTGTGGATATCGTCCTCAACCCCCTGGGCGTCCCTTCGCGGATGAACGTCGGTCAAGTCTTTGAATGTCTCTTGGGCTGGGCGGGCGAAAATCTGGAAAAACGCTTTAAGGTGGTGCCGTTTGATGAAATGCACGGCGACCAAATGTCCCGCGAAACCGTACATGGCAAGCTTCAAGAGGCTGCTGATGAAACGGGTTATGACTGGTTATTTAACTCCGATCATCCCGGTAAAACCCAAGTGTTTGACGGCCGCACGGGGGAACCCTTCGATCGACCCGTAACCGTGGGTAAAGCTTATATGCTGAAACTGGTTCACTTGGTTGACGATAAGATTCACGCCCGTTCCACTGGTCCTTACTCGCTGGTTACGCAGCAACCCTTGGGCGGTAAAGCCCAACAAGGCGGACAGCGCTTTGGAGAAATGGAAGTTTGGGCCCTAGAAGCGTTTGGGGCAGCTTATACCCTGCAAGAGTTATTGACGGTGAAATCCGACGATATGCAAGGACGCAACGAAGCCTTAAATGCCATTGTTAAAGGGAAGGCGATTCCCCGTCCGGGAACGCCCGAATCCTTTAAGGTGTTGATGCGCGAATTGCAGTCGCTGTGTCTGGATATTGCCGTTCATAAGGTGGAAACGCGGGAAGATGGTACCGCCGGAGATGTGGAAGTCGATTTGATGGCTGACGTGAACTCTCGGCGATCGCCAAACCGTCCCACCTACGAATCCATTACCCCAGAAGAGTTAGGCGTCGAAGACGAAGACTAAGCGCATGACAACCTCAAGGGGGATAATAACTCCCCCTTGCCTCTACCCGTTTGCTCATTGACGACCGCCCGCGCCTAAGTCTCCTTTCCTTTGAGTCAGAGCGTTCCCCAACAGCAAGAGTGAATTGAGAATTTCCATGAGAAATCAGCTAGAACAGCGTTTCGACTATGTAAAAATTGGTATTGCCTCTCCGGAGCGAATTCGGCAGTGGGGAGAAAGAACCCTTCCCAACGGTACGGTTGTGGGAGAAGTGACTAAACCGGAAACCATTAACTACCGGACTTTAAAGCCGGAAATGGACGGTTTATTTTGCGAACGCATCTTTGGCCCGGCGAAAGATTGGGAATGCCATTGCGGCAAGTATAAGCGGGTCAGACACCGAGGAATTGTCTGCGAACGCTGCGGCGTTGAAGTCACTGAATCGCGGGTGCGGCGTCACCGCATGGGCTATATTAAGCTGGCCGCACCTGTCACCCATGTTTGGTACCTCAAAGGCATTCCAAGTTATATGTCGATTCTGCTAGATATGCCCCTGCGGGATGTCGAGCAAATCGTATACTTTAACGCCTATGTAGTCTTGAATCCGGGCAATGTGTCGGATTTGAGCTACAAGCAACTGCTCAACGAAGACCAATGGATGGAAATTGAGGATCAGCTTTATAGCGAAGATTCTCAAATGGAAGGGGTCGAAGTTGGCATTGGTGCTGAAGCGTTAGAACGCCTGCTGGCCGATATTAATTTAGAGGAAGAAGCAGAAAAGCTACGCGAAGAAATCGGTACGGCAAAAGGACAGAAACGCGCCAAGTTGATCAAACGCTTGCGCGTAATCGACAACTTTGTGGCAACGGGTGCGAAACCGGAATGGATGGTGCTGAATGTTCTGCCCGTCATTCCCCCCGACTTGCGCCCAATGGTACAGCTTGATGGCGGTCGGTTTGCCACAAGCGACTTAAATGACCTCTACCGTCGCGTCATTAACCGGAATAACCGTCTGGCCCGACTTCAGGAAATTCTTGCCCCCGAAATTATCGTCCGCAACGAAAAGCGGATGCTGCAAGAAGCCGTTGATGCTTTGATTGATAACGGTCGTCGGGGCCGAACGGTGGTGGGGGCAAATAACCGCCCGCTGAAATCCCTCTCCGATATTATCGAAGGGAAGCAAGGTCGTTTCCGGCAAAACCTGCTTGGAAAACGGGTAGACTACTCCGGTCGTTCTGTAATTGTGGTGGGACCCAAGCTGAAAATTCATCAGTGCGGTTTGCCTCGCGAAATGGCGATTGAACTGTTTCAGCCGTTTGTGATTCATCGCTTAATCCGTCAAGGATTGGTCAATAATATCAAGGCCGCCAAGAAGTTAATTCAACGGGGCGATTCTAGCGTCTGGGATGTTCTAGAAGAGGTCATTGAAGGACACCCCGTAATGCTGAACCGCGCGCCGACGCTTCACCGTTTGGGGATTCAAGCGTTTGAACCCATTCTGGTAGAAGGTCGTGCGATTCAATTGCATCCCCTGGTTTGTCCGGCATTTAACGCGGACTTCGACGGCGACCAAATGGCCGTTCACGTTCCCTTATCGCTAGAAGCCCAGGCTGAAGCGAGATTGCTGATGTTGGCCTCGAATAATATTCTGTCTCCGGCAACCGGGCGACCGATTGTTATGCCAAGCCAAGATATGGTTTTGGGCTGTTATTACTTGACCGCAGAAAACCAGAAGGCAGAAAGAGGGATTAATCGCTATTTTGCCTCGCTAGATGATGCGATCGTGGCTTACGAGCAGCAACAAGTGGATTTACACGCCTATATCTGGGTGCGCTTTGACGGTCAGGTTGAATCGGATGAAGCGGACTTGAACCCTTTACAAACCGAAGAGTTAGGCGATGGGACGGTGACAAAAATCTATAAATACCGTCGCCGTCGCGAAGATGCAGAGGGAAATTTAATTTCTCAGTATATTCGGACAACGCCTGGACGGATTATTTTCAACAAGACGATTCAAGACGCCCTTGCCTAACCGGGCAAGCGATGGGTAAGGCAACCGACCGATTAATTTAGGGGGTTGCCTCCAGAATCGCTCTTTTCTGCAACCGGATGGCGATTCGACCAGAGCGATCCTTTCAGGAATCGAGCTGAACAACTCGTCGTCGCTCATCCTTGAATCGTCAAGCAGCCCCAAGCGCAGCAGGCTGCAAGGGTACCTATAGATCGAGCGCGCTTCCCAAGAGTGCCAATTGACAACGGATTACAGACAAATGACAGATAAACTGATTTTTCGGAATCGGGTCGTTGATAAAGGTCAACTGAAGAAGCTAATCGCCTGGGCTTTTACCCATTATGGAACGGCACGGACTGCCCAAATGGCAGACGACCTCAAAGAGTTGGGTTTCCACTATGCAACGAGAGCCGGCGTTTCGATTAGCGTTGATGACTTGCAAGTGCCGCCGTCTAAACGGCAGTTGCTAGAAGCGGCTGAAGCTCAAATTCGGACGACAGAAGCACGGTATACGCGAGGCGAAATTACTGAGGTTGAGCGGTTCCAACGGGTTATTGATACTTGGAATAGTACCAGCGAAGCGCTCAAAGATGAGGTGGTGCGCTATTTCCGGGCAACCGATCCGCTGAACTCTGTGTACATGATGGCATTTTCTGGGGCGCGAGGCAATATTTCCCAGGTGCGGCAGTTGGTGGGGATGCGCGGCTTGATGGCTGACCCTCAAGGGGAAATTATTGACTTACCGATTAAGACGAATTTCCGGGAAGGGCTAACCGTTACGGAGTATATTATTTCTTCTTACGGGGCCCGGAAGGGGTTGGTCGATACGGCGCTAAGAACGGCGGATTCGGGTTACTTGACGCGGCGTTTGGTGGATGTTTCCCAGGATGTAATTATCCGGGAAATTGATTGCGGGACGACGCGCGGGATTCCGGTACAGCCGATGCGCGATGGCGATCGCGTTTTGATTCCCCTCAAAGACCGCTTGTTGGGTCGCGTTTTAGCCGAAGATGCCATCGATCCGCGCACGGGCGAAGTTTTGAGCGCTGAGATTGATGGGGTGACAGTGGTTGCCAGACGCAATCAAGATATTTGCGATGAGTTAGCGATCGCGATTGGTCAAGCGGGGATTGAGCAAGTGATGGTGCGATCGCCCCTAACTTGCGAGCCGCGCGTTCGGTCTGCCAGCACTGCTATGGCTGGAGTTTGGCTCACGCCAAGATGGTCGATTTAGGCGAAGCCGTCGGCATTATCGCCGCTCAATCGATTGGCGAACCCGGTACCCAGCTCACCATGCGGACATTCCACACGGGAGGCGTTTTCGCCGGGGCCGCGCGGCAAATCCTCGCCCCCTGTAATGGCACCATTCGCTTTGAAAAACTGAAAACTCGCAAAGTCCGCAACGTGCGCGGCGAGGAAGAACTGTTTGTCGATTCGGCAGGAGCCAAGCTGATCTTGATGGTGAGCGAATCCTCTGGAACCGCCACCACTAAAGGTGCGAGCGATCCCGCCGACGGCAAACTCTCCACCGTGAACCGCCACGAAATTCCCATCCCGATGGGGGCAACCCTGCTCGTCAAAGATGGCAGCGAAGTCACCGCCGGTCAATTGCTCGTCAACGTGCCGTCCTCTAGCCGGAACGTGCAGCGGAGTACCGAAAAAGCGACGAAAGACGTGGCAACCGACTTGGCTGGAGAAGTCCAATTTGCGGATATTCTGCCAGAAGAAAAACGCGATCGCCAAGGCAACACCACCCGGATTGCACGCGGCGGCGGCTTGATCTGGATTCTCTCTGGGGAAGTCTACAACCTGCCCCCAGGAGCCGAACCCGTCGTTAAAAACGGCTCAAAAGTAGAAACCAACTCCGTTATAGCTGAGACCAACATCCGTACCGAACACGGTGGGATTGTCCGTCTGTTAGGAGAACCCGAACCCGGTAAGAGCGGTCGCGAAATCGAAATTATCACCGCTAGCGTTCTGCTCGATCAAGCCCGCGTTGAAGTTAGCTCCACCCAAGGCAAAGAGCAATATATTATTGTCTCCTCTGACAATCAGCGCTTCTCTCTAAAAGCCACTCCCGGTACCAAAGTCACCAACAACCAAGTGGTGGCGGAACTGATTGACGATACCTACCGCACCAGCACAGGCGGCATCATCAAATACGCCGGAGTGGAAGCCAAACGCGGCAAAGCCAAACAGGGTTACGAAGTCACCCAAGGCGGCACCCTGCTGTGGATTCCTGAAGAAAGCCACGAAGTTAACAAGGACATCTCCTTGTTGATGGTAGAAGACGGGCAATTTGTCGAAGCCGGAACCGAAGTGGTGAAAGACATCTTCTGCCAAAGCAGCGGCGTTGTCGAAGTAACCCAGAAAAACGATATTCTGCGGGAAATCGTGATCAAACCGGGCGACCTGCACATGATCGAACCGGGCGACCAAAACGTTCCCAAGGAAGAAAGCATCATTCATCCGGGCGAAGAAGTCCTCAGCGGCATTACCTTCAACGAACTGCGCTACGTGGAGTCGGTCGAAACGCCAGAAGGCCCGGCCATCCTCTTCCGGCCCGTCACAGAATTCCACGTTCCCGACGAACCGAGCGTTCCTTCTCAAGAATCGTCTCAAGACAACGGCGGTTTAATTCGCCTGCGATCCGTTCAGCGCCTCTCTTATAAAGATGGCGAGCGCGTCAAATCCGTAGAAGGGTTAGAACTCCTACGGACGCAACTGGTTCTAGAACTCGATAAAACGGCTTTAAACGAAACCGGAGAAGGAGAGACAGAACGGGCGGTTCCAGCAACCACCAAAGAGTCTCGCTCCTCCATCGACTTAGCCGCAGACATTGAACTGATTCCCGATCCAGACGATCCGGACAGCCGTCGCTTGCAGTTGGTGATTTTAGAATCGCTGATTATTCGTCGCGATGTCGCTGCTGACCCCACCCAAGGCAGCACCAATACCCGCCTGCTGGTCAGCGATGGCGAACAAATCGATCCGGGTGCTGTGGTTGCTCGTACCGAAATCCTGTGTAAGGAAGCGGGCGAAGTGCGCGGGATTAAAGAAGGGGGCGAAGCCGTTCGTCGCGTCCTGATCGTTCGCAGCGCCGATTTGATTACCATTGACACCCAAGGCAACAAACCGACGGCGAACAAGGGCGACCTATTGGTGGCTGGCTTAAATGAAGTGGCACCAGGCGTTAGCCTATCGGAATCCGGTCTAGTGGTGAAGGTTGAAGACAACCAAGTGACGCTGCGAATTGCGCGTCCTTACCGCGTGTCGCCTGGAGCCATCTTACACATTGATGATGGCGACTTGGTACAGCGGGGCGATAACCTGGTGTTGCTGGTGTTTGAACGGGCGAAAACCGGGGACATCATCCAAGGTTTGCCTCGGATTGAAGAACTGCTAGAAGCTCGCAAACCCAAGGAAGCCTGCGTTTTGGCAGAGCGTCCGGGGGTTGCTCAAGTCATCTACAGCGAAGATGAAAGCGTCTCGGTGAAGGTGATGGAAGAAGACGGGACGCTGACCGATTATCCGCTAACACCGGGACAAAATGCGATCTTGCTCGATGGGTCGCAAGTGGCGGCGGCACAACCGCTATCGGATGGCCCAGCAAACCCGCACCAAATTCTGGAAGTCTTCTTCCGCCTGCATCACTCAATGGGCCAAAGCGACCATGAGGCAGCCTTAGCCGGGTTGCAACAGGTGCAAACCTTCTTGGTTAACGAGGTGCAATCGGTTTATCAATCGCAAGGGATTGATATTTCCGATAAACACATTGAGGTGATTGTCCGCCAGATGACTTCTAAGGCGCGGGTGGATGATGGAGGCGATACCACGATGCTTCCGGGCGAACTGGTGGAACTCTACCAGGTTCAGCAGGTGAATGAAGCAATGGCGATTACTGGAGGTGCGCCTGCCAGTTACGAACCCGTGCTGTTAGGGATTACGAAGGCGTCCTTGAATACGGATAGCTTTATCTCGGCGGCGAGTTTCCAAGAAACAACGCGGGTACTGACGGAAGCGGCGATTGAAGGTAAGTCGGATTGGTTGCGCGGTCTGAAGGAAAACGTGATCATCGGACGCTTGATTCCTGCGGGAACGGGCTTCAATGCTTACGAAGAACCGGCTCCAACGCTGGATGATATGGGAGGGGATTATCCCGGCTTTAATGAGTATGAGGACGATCTCAAGGATGTAGTGCTTGACGATCGCACCGCTCGTTCCTATCGTCTAGATGGCGGTTTCGATAACTTCGCACGCGGCCCGGTTAATGAAGGCGAGTCTTTTGGTCGCGGTCGTCGGGGCGATTCGTTCTTGGATGATGATGACCTGATGATTGATGATGGTGTTGATGAGGATGATTTAGAATAATCTTCTTCAAACTAGAAAAGCCCCCAGAAGATAATATTCTGGGGCTTTTCTCAAAACAAAGCGTACCTCTTCTTATCGAATGGGTACGCTTTTTTATAAACCCAAAATCGAGTTTATAGCTGTACTCAGTAAGGTTAGGACAGACTGAACTGTTCAAAACCATGAGACTCACTCGGTTTTAACTCAGCACTCAGCACTCAGCACTCAGCACTTTGCTATAACAGGTCGATAGGTGGGTTGAGGAATGGGTTTACCTTGCGATCGCGCTGTTTCTAGCCATATCTGTTTGGCGATTTCTAATTCTTGGAGAGCTTGGATAGGGGTTTCACCAAAGGCAGAGCAAAATCGCAAATCGGGGATATCGGCGATGTATCCTTCATCATCTTCGCTGTAGAAAATATTGATGTGGTAATCCTTCATACATCTTCCTCTAAACCTAAGTTGTTGATTTCGACCAAGGTTAAAAATTGCCGGACTTGATAGGATTTAGCGTTACCTTTAACGCTCTGAATGTTAACCCGTTCAGGAATGTCTGGATGAGTAAAAATATGGTGACTGCCATTGACACGGGCTAGGGTAAAGCCAAAGGCTTCGACTAAGCTCACCATATCTTTGAAGCTAACATTTTTGGGATTGTTCAGGATTTGCTGTAACAGTTTTTGCTTTTTACTCATCCGCCTTTGCCAAACGAACGGTTAGGCGATACTGGCGAGGAATTCAACTAACTGCTGAATTTGGCTGGTAGTATTCATTTCCGTAACGCAGATGAGGAGATCGCGATCGCGATCTTTCTCCCAACGCGATAAAGGAACGCCTGGGTAAATTCCCTGCGCCACCCCTCGGTTAATAATCTCTTGAGCCGAGATCGGACATTGAATCACAAACTCGTGGAAAAATGGCGCGTTATAGAGGAGTTTATAACCTGGAAGTTTAGCAATTTCGCTTTGGGCTTGATGGGCGAGTTGGACGCTGCTAGTGGCAATTTGGCGCAAACCGTCAGGGCCTAAAAGCGCCATGTAGACTGAAGCAGCAGCAGCCATTAAAGACTGGTTGGTACAGACATTGCTCGTCGCTTTTTCCCGGCGAATGTGTTGTTCGCGCGTTTGCAGGGTGAGCGTATACACCTGTTGTCCCCGCGCATCTTGAGTAATACTCACCAGGCGTCCTGGTACTTGGCGAATAAACTCAGATTTAGTCGCTAAAATCCCTAAATGGGGACCCCCAAAAGAAGGGGGCGTTCCCAAACAATGGGCTTCACCTGCAACAATATCCGCGCCCCCGTCTCCAGGCGTTTTCAACAGCGCATAGGCAGTTGGATCGGTAACGACGACAATTAATAAAGCCCCGGCTTCGTGGATAATGGGCGCGATCGCTCCTAGATCCTCAATAATGCCGTAGAAGTTGGGACATTGCACCACAACGGCCGCACATTCTGAGGTGAGTTGAGCCTTGAGAACCTCCAGATCGAGTTTTCCAGAAGTTTCTAGGGGAAGCTGGGCGGCTGTCACCTCCAATCCCTTCAGATAGGTATCTAGCAACTCCTGATATTCTGGGTGCAGGCTGCCTGCAATTAATAGGTGCGATCGCTTTTTCTGCAAGCGTAACGCCATCAACACCGCCTCCGCCGTCGCACTCGCCCCATCATACAGCGACGCATTCGCCACTGGCAGCCCCGTTAACCGCGCAATTCCGGTTTGAAACTCAAAAATGGTCTGAAGCGTTCCTTGTGCTGCTTCTGGTTGATAAGGCGTGTAACTGGTGAGAAATTCGCCCCGACTAACCAGCGCCCAAACTGCGGCAGGAATAAAGTGACGATAGCAACCTGCACCTAAAAAGGCGCTAGCACTATCCAAATGGCGATTGCGATCGGCTAGAGTTTGTAGCAGTTGGCGAACTTCTAACTCAGATTTGCCCTCTGGTAGGTCGAACTCAACCTCTTGCAACCCTTGGGGGATAACTTTCAATAAATCGCCAATCGATTCAACGCCAATTTCTTGAAGAAGTTGCTGGCGACTTTCAGCAGTATGCGGACTATAGCGGGCCACAGATGGAACTCCTGCGATTGCAACTAATATAATATTCTGTAATATTTTTTAGATTGTGGGGGTCGCGCTTCTGTCTGGACGAGCAACAAAAGACGCGAGTGCTTGAGTTATTCCCCTTCTACCAAAGCGCGATAATCAGCCGCCGCCATCGCCTCATCAAGTTCATCGGGATCGGTAATTCGCAGCTTCAGCAACCAGCCTTCCCCATAAGGATCGTCCGCCAACTGTTCTGGATCTTCAACCAAAGCATCATTGCGTTCTACAACCGTTCCAGAAATCGGCGCATACATATCTTCAACCGCCTTCACAGACTCAATACTGCCAAAGCTTGTCCCTTTTTCCAGCGCCTCGCCGACTTCGGGCAATTCCAGAAACACAATATCGCCCAATTGATCCACCGCAAACGCACTAATGCCAATGGTGGCAATTTCGCCATCGAGTCGGACATACTCGTGGCTATCTAAATACTTAAGGTCATCAGGATATTCAAGACCCATTGTTTTTCCTCAGACTGACGATTGGCGAACTTAAACAGCCATTAAGTGTACAACCAACTTCAAGCAATTGGTTGGAGTGTTGAGTTTTATTGGGTATTCGCTTTATAGAAGGGTTTTTTGACCACTTCGGCGGAATGAACTTTACCCCGAATTTCAACACCTAACTGCTGTCCCACTTTAGCGAGGTGAGTTGGCACATAGGCTAACGCAATGGGATAGCCTAGCGTCGGCGAGAGAGTCCCGCTCGTGACCTCGCCTACCATATTGCCATCTAACATCACCGGATAGCCGTGACGGGCAATATAACGCCCCTGCATTTGTAACCCGACTAGGCGGGTAGGAATTCCCTCGGCTTTTTGCTGTTCTAAAATCGGGCGTCCCATAAAGTCGCCTTTGCTGTCTAAATGCACCAGCCACCCTAAGCCAGCTTCCAGGGGAGTTACGTTCTGTTCGATATCCTGTCCGTATAAAGCCATTGCGGCTTCTAGACGCAGGGTATCTCTTGCCCCTAAACCACAAGGGGTAACGCCAGCATCGCTGAGTTTTTGCCACAGTTCAATGGCGGCTGCGGGTGGAAGCATGACCTCAAATCCATCTTCGCCCGTGTAACCCGTGCGGGCAATAAAGGCGGGTTGACCAAAGACGGTACTTTCTAGATGCTCGAAGCGCTTGAGGGAAGATAAGTTAGCTTCAACATCGGGTTGAAAATAGCGTTCGGCTTGGGGCCCTTGAATGGCAATTAAGGCTTGTTCTTTGGAAACATCCTCAAGCACAATTAAATCGGGATTGAGGTTGGCGACTAGCCACGCCTTATCGCGAACGCGGGTGGCAGCATTCACAATCATCGTTCCCCGCTGTTCGCCCGTGTTGGGGTCTTGCCCTTGATGGTAGTAGATGATGTCGTCTAGGATGCCGCCTTCGGGGTTGAGTAAAACGGTATATTGTGCTTGTCCGGGTTGCAGGCGGCTTAAGTCTGAGGGAACCAGCGTTTGCAGTTGTTCAACGACTTGGGCACCTGTAAAGCGGAACTTGCCCATGTGGGAAATATCAAACATCCCCGCCTGGGTGCGTACCGCTTCGTGTTCTTTGGTGATGCCGCTAAATTGCACGGGCATTTCCCAACCCGCAAATTCGGTCATCCGGGCTTTTTGCGCGAGACAAAGTTGATAGAGGGGGGTTTGAGAAATGGGGGGGGAGTCGATATGCTCAGGCACCTGAGTCACGATGATTGATCCTCACAATTCGATGTATATCTCAAAATCCCATTGCTTCGGCAACCGATGCCAAGGTTGGCTCGATTCCGGGTTTAAATTGATTATTGCTGTGTTTAATGGCGGTGTCGGGGTCTTTAAGACCGTTTCCGGTGAGGACGCACACGACGGTTGCGCCTGTGGGAACTTGGTCTTTGACTTTGAGTAAACCGGCTACTGAGGCAGCGCTAGCAGGTTCGCAGAAGACGCCTTCACTGGCAGCGAGGAGGCGATAGGCGTCAAGGATTTCGTCGTCGGTGACGGCGTTAAATTGCCCAAGGCTGGCTTGTTGGGCTGCGATCGCTTTCTCCCAACTCGCCGGGTTGCCGATCCGAATGGCGGTGGCGAGGGTTTCGGGGTGAGCCACGGGTTGACCCAAAACAATCGGCGCAGCACCTGCCGCTTGAAATCCCATCATCTTCGGGAGCTTAGAACATTTCTGTTCTTGGTGATACTGACAGAATCCCATCCAGTAAGCGGTAATATTGCCCGCATTGCCTACGGGGATACACAACCAGTCTGGAGCATCGCCCAGGGCGTCTACAACCTCAAATGCGGCGGTTTTTTGACCTTCGAGGCGGTAGGGGTTAACGGAGTTAACGAGGGCGATGGGATAGTTGTCCGAGAGTTCGCGGACAATTTCTAAGGCTTGGTCAAAATTGCCTTTAATGGCTAACACTTCCGCGCCGTAGAGGAGGGCTTGGGCGAGTTTGCCGAGGGCGACGTAACCATCGGGAATCAGCACAAAAGCTTTCATTCCGCCCCGTTTGGCATAGGCGGCGGCGGCGGCTGAGGTGTTGCCCGTGCTGGCACAGATAACGGCATTGGCTCCGGCTTCCTTGGCTTTGGTGACAGCCATCGTCATGCCTCGGTCTTTAAAGCTGCCTGTGGGGTTGAGTCCGTCGTATTTTACGTAGACTTTAACTTGGCGACCGATGCGATCGCTAATCGCAGGGGCTGGAATTAACGGAGTATTGCCTTCAAGTAACGTCACAACCGGGGTGGCTTCAGTGACAGGCAAATAGGGGCGATAGGCTTCAATTAGACCGGGCCAAATGGGTCGCATTGCGGAAGCTTGAGCAGTATGGGCGTTATCTGACAGCGTAAAAGTCACTTCAGGTCTATTACAAACAAAGTCTTTGAATCAACAATAGTTTAGCGCTATTGCACGAACGTGCGATCGCGTTTTCCTAAAATTCCTTTGCCTTCGGTCTAATCTGGCAATTTTGGTTCAAGATAAAAAAGGATAATTTGGAGGCACGCCAACGGTTTACACGCGCCCTTTAGCTCGTTTAATTGAGCAACTACAACGCTTGCCTGGAGTGGGGCCTAAAACTGCCCAACGCCTTGCCCTCCACATTCTCAAGCGTTCTGATTCTGAAGTCAAAGCCTTGGCTGAGGCTCTAATTGAAGCCAAGCAACAAGTCGGCTTATGTCAAGTCTGCTTTCACCTTTCAGCCGAACCCGTCTGCGAGATTTGCCGACAGCCAACTCGCGACAATGAAACCATTTGCGTGGTTGCAGATTCCCGCGATGTCATCGCTTTAGAAAGAACGCGAGAATATAGCGGCAAGTATCACGTTCTTGGGGGAGTCATTTCCCCGATGGATGGCATTGGCCCCGAACAGCTTACCATTGGGGCCCTAGTGCGGCGCGTTCACCAACAGAAAACTAAAGAGGTGATTATTGCCATTAGCCCTAGTGTAGAAGGGGAAACGACAACCCTTTATCTCGGTCAGTTGCTGAAACCCTTTACTCGCGTGACTCGAATTGCCTTTGGCTTGCCAATGGGCGGCGATTTGGAATATGCCGATGAAGTCACCCTCGCCCGTGCTTTAGAAGGAAGGCGAGAGTTGGATTGAGGGACGGGGGAAGAAGGGAGTTGGGGA
>NZ_JASVEJ010000024.1:0-52487 GCF_030285425.1 Geitlerinema calcuttense NRMC-F 0142
ACTTCTGGAGTTGCTGCTTCCGGAGTTGCCACTTCAGGTTCGCTAACTTCTGGAGTTGCTACTTCAGGTTCGCTAACTTCGGGTTCGCTAACTTCTGGAGTTGCTGCTTCCGGTTCGCTAACTTCGGGTGGTTCGGCGACCGGAACAGCTTGTTGAGTCTGAATATTCTGATAAGCTGCTTTTGCCCAAGCTAAATAGTCCATCGCAGTCTCATCCGAGGTAGACTGTTCTGTCTCCTGCTCGGCGTCTGATGGAGATTCAACTGAAGTTGCTTCTTGTTCTTCTATCTGTTGTTCTTCGGCAGATTCTTCAGAGCGATTAAACTGGCGACGGAACCAATTAAAAACCATTGGAATTTTTCGCTTGAGCTTTCAGATTCAAATTGTATCGGGTTAGGGGAAATTCTGCTGTCCGTTAGGCAATGACTTCGGACACCGACTGCGAGGATAGCTGAGGGGAACTAGACCAAATTGGATTTCAGCAGATTGGAAACTCGACGCAGAACCCCATTGATAAAGCGATATTCTTCGTTACCGCTATAGCGTTTAGCCAGTTCAATGGCTTGGTTGATCGCCACTTTTTCATCAATGCCTACGTAAAGCATTTCCACCACTGCAATTCTCAGGATATCGCGGTCGATTCTGGCAATCCGATCGAGTTGCCAGTTCACAAGCGATTGTTTGAGGATATTGTCTACTTCAGTGCGATTTGCATGAACCAGTTTGGTGAGTTCTAGGGCGTACTCATAAACTTCTTGTTGGTTGCTAGAGAGGTAGACTAACTCTGGAATCTCCATTGCACTGCCAACGCGGTTAATTGCGAGTTGAGCCAGTTCAATCGATTCTTTGAGCATTGCCCTAGCGCTCGGTACGCTGTTGGCGATCGTTTCGCTATCGAGTAGGCGATCGCTACTGCGTTGCAATTCTGCCGCCGCTGTTTCGAGTGCTTCTGAGGCTTCAGTTCTCAGGGTTCGCACGGCCGCCAGCATTAAGTCTTGCAATTGTTGAGTTTCAAGTTTTTCTGGCGTAGTAGGCAACTGGCTAAGACTGAGTAGAGCCAGTTCGCG
Organism: Geitlerinema calcuttense NRMC-F 0142; assembly: GCF_030285425.1. Lineage (NCBI taxonomy): Bacteria > Bacillati > Cyanobacteriota > Cyanophyceae > Geitlerinematales > Geitlerinemataceae > Geitlerinema > Geitlerinema calcuttense. Next base: position 1,067 of record NZ_JASVEJ010000024.1, read on the forward strand.
AGCAATTTGGCGGGGTAGCATGATGGTCGATCGGAGTCTGAGATCGTCTAATTTTAGCGCATTCTCCGATGCTTTTAGAAAAGGGCGGCGGCTTCAGGAGGTGGGTTCTTCTTCTTCAACTTGCAGGCGTTGCAGGGGTTGAGGTTCGAGTAAGGTTTCCAGTTTGCGATCGCTCTTAGAGTTGCGAGGCAGAGAAACCAAGCTATCGGGGCTAACAATTCCCCCAGAAACAATCACCTTAAAGGCATCTTCCACCGAGATTGATAAATTAATCACTTCATTTTCCGGGACGATCGCGTACCATCCGGTGGTAGGGTTAGGCGTCGAGGGAACGAACAGGCTAATCATGGGGGCGCAAAAATGGTTCTTAAATTCGCTGGTCAGGCTGCCTGTCACAAATGCGATCGCCCAAATGCCTTTACGGGGATATTCCACCAAGACAACCCGACGAAATTTATCGTTAGAGTCTTTTAAAAGGGTTTCTAGGAGTTGTTTAAGCGTTTTATAGATCGATCCGGCTAAGGGAATGGCTTGCAAAAAGCGTTCGCCCACCTCCAGCAACCACCGCCCCGCAATATTACGAGCCATTAGACCAATGATCAAGATACTCAGGAGGGGAACGGCAAGTCCGACAAGCAGGTTCAGCACGTTAACCAGGATGGGATGCAAGCCATCAAAGGGGTTAATTTGCTTGGGAATGCGGGTTAGGAAGTTAACAACCCAGATCGCGATGGTGATGGTGAGCCAGATCGTGGTTGCCAGGGGAATCACCACCAAAAGACCCGCAATTAGATCGTTCTTCAAGTCTTGCTTAAAGCGTTGGAGCACGAGTTTGCTTTTTCTCCTATGAACGAGCGAGAGCCGAAAGCACGCTTGTCAATCAAACGACTGAATGGGTTAAGCGTCGATCGGGTGACATCCTCCGGGTGAATCGGGTTGCCGATTCCCTAAAAAGGGAATTAGCCTCTTCTATTACTATTTGTAAAGGTTGTGAAGAATTGTTTCAAGTAATCATTGCAAAACCAGCCCTCATTTGCCAGTTTAAATAGATTCCTGGCTCTGTGGCTATCTTAGGACAATTGGGATCGCGAAAACAGCAGATTGGCCGGTCTTTCAGGAAAATCTGGAATTCCTGGCCTTTCTACTGGGTTGACTTACAAAGCTTCTTTCTCTCCCTAGGAGAAGGGAGCCAATCAAGATTACTGGCTGAGGGGGATTTCTGGACTCGGAGCGATCGCTCCTTGGGGTTCTGCAACCGGAGTAACGGGTAGATACTTCATTTCCCACACCTTCAGGACAATGAGGTATTCATAAAACGCCTGCAACGTACACCACGCCAAGCCGGGACGACCGTCAAGGCACCCCCCCAGAAACAGATACATATACACAAAGCGAATCAAAGGTCTAAAGGGGAGCCGTTGGGAAAGGTCTTTAAGAGCGCGGCGACGTTCAACTTCGGTTTTACCGAAAAATAAATCTTGCCAGTCCACCGAACCGTTTTCTAACTGGCGTAGCGTTTCGGTTGCTTCATCGGTGGAGTAACGATTGTGCTTTTCAATCCAACGGCTCAACCCTTTGCTACAGGTATAGTGCGGGTAAGTCTCTTTAAGAAAACCGACCGCCCCCTCATAAACCTCGCGTTCGGTATGGCCGTAGTCGCTAAACCAAACCCGATCGGGTCGCAACAGGCGCATCTGATAGCGGGGATACTGGGTACTATGGCGAATCCAGCGATTCATAAACATGACCCGTTCGGCCACGTAGTAACCTACATAGTCTTGGCTTTCGATCGCTTGCAGACACTCAGCGAACAATTCTGGGGTCATGCGTTCGTCTGCTTCTAGGATGTAAATCCATTCGTGTTTGGCTGGAACTTCCTTGAGCATCCAAGTCCGCTGGCGACCGTGGCTTTCAAACTGATGTTGCACAACGCGGATGGGATAGCGACTGGCGATCTCGACGGTGCGATCGCGACTATAGGAATCCACGACAATGACATCATCCGAGAGTGAGGCGGATTCAATGCAAGCTGCAATATCAATCTCTTCGTTATAGGTGAGGATATAAATCGAGAACATGCCAAGCTGTAGGTGTAAAGAGAATATCAACAGACTGACGCACCCTACCCCCCATCTGTTGGGGGGAAGCCAATCGTCCTAAACTGCAACTTCCAAGCGCCTAGGGGCGAGATTTGCGCCGTCCCGTGCGAGGACGCCCTCCCATACCGCCAGAAATTCCCGTCCAACCAATACCCACGAAGCCAACCGCTAGTAATAAGCTGCTCAGACCTCGCGAAATGGATTTGACGGTTCTAATTTGGGCTTGTTCTTCCGCCTCGCGTCTGCCCGTGCGAATCCGCGCTAAGGCTCTTTCGGGTAACGCCTGAGTTTGTTGGGTGACAAATTGATCGAGCGCCGCCGGGTTGCTTCTAAATTCTTGAAGTAAGTTGGCTTGTTCAGGAGCAACTTGACCGCTACTGAGGAGTTGATTGAGTTGTTCGTCGTTTCTCAGGAGTTCGTTGACTTGGGTCTTAAACTGGCTTTCCTGACGTTCGAGTTCGGCTTGAAACTCAGGGCGTCCGATCTCGGCTTGCAGTTGAGTTTCGGCGCGGGTTGCTTCTTGTTCGATCCGGGTTAAGGCGAGATTGCGATCGCGGATTGTATCAATCGTATGCAGGGGGGTGACAATTAAGTACGTAACCCCTAAAATCCAGGCCAGAACCAGAGAAACGCCTCTCAGAAAACTTTGGCCCGAAGAGGTAGAACTCGAATCGGCTGGATCGCTACTCAGCCAAAGTCCAGCGAGCAGCAAGGCCGTTCCGACGAGGGGAATCACGCCTCGGTCGATCAACTGGCTTGTAAAACTCAGCCGCCACTGAACGTTGGTGAGGTTCGGCGGAAACAGTAATGTCAGAGCATCCAATAAAAAGGATGCAATCATGACAATACCGACCAGTTGGAGCGCTCTGGCTGCGAGGTTGGAAATGGTGCCGCTATTGGTTGCTTTCATGAGAGATTGAGAGACTAATGAGGGATATTTTGTCCTATATGAGTTGGCTTGTCCGGTTGCCCCTCACCAGGGACGGAAACATTTTAAACAAGGGTAGGGACTAAGGGGATTACACAGCACCAGAGCGGAAGTCACTCGATGAAGGCAAAGACTGAGTTCGCACGCTCAAGCTGTGTAATGGCTTAAGTTTTGTTGAGTTTTCATCAGTAAAATACTGGTTTTTCCAGCTTTATCTGACTTTTAGCTCTTTCGATCCTTATGCTACACCATAACAAATCGTCGCCGTCAAACTTTCCAATAAGTTACAAGTAGCTACATTAGAGTTTTAGCAAAGCGGTAAGTTTTCGGACAAGATTTGTACGGCTTAGATTGTTTGTCCTAGGTAAGATTAATTTTTCTAAACTTTAAGGAACAACCATGCACCCCCACAAAAACTTCACACTCCAAGTGCAACTTGGCTTAGGCGTCGCAGGTGTCTTAACCTTGATGAGCCTGACCCCTAGTTTAACGCCTCGCTCAGTAGCCTTCGAGCCATCTCAGATCCAACAACCCACCCTAAATCAGCTACAACAAGCAGAGGCTCTGAATAACCAGGGAGTCGAGTTAGCAAATCAAGGAGAGTATGCAGCGGCAATTCGCCTGTTTAATCAAGCAATTGCCATTTATCCTCACTATGAAAAGGCTTACTCAAATTTGGGAATTGCCTTGGGCAGTCAAGGACAATTAACAGAAGCGATCGCCGCTTTTAATGAAGCTTTAAAGATCGATCCGAATAATTGGGAAACTTATAACAATCTGGGGATTGCTTGGGGAATGCAAGAGGAAATCCCCAACGCGATCGCCGCTTTTGAGCGAGCGATTCAAATTAACCCCGGCGAACCGATTTCTTATCGCAATTTAGGCATCGCTTATGTTAAGCAACGGCAACTCCCCAGGGCGATCGCGATCTTAGAACAAGCCCAAGAGCTTTACCAAGACCAAAATAACGCCTCGGAGGTGGATCAAATTGAGCAAGTGCTTGCCCGCCTGCGCCAAGCTATCAAAGCTTCAGAATAAAGATTAACGCTGGCGGCGATACCATTGGGCAATCCGTTCGGGTTGAACTCCCCCCAGATAAGCGGCGATCGCCCCTTGGTTGACGATCGTCGTTTTCCACACCCCCAAAGCCTGCCAGCGACGCGCTGAAGTTAAGACTGGGGTTGGCACAATGGCAATGTGTCCTTGGCGTCTGAGGCGGCGAATGAACTCAAAATCTTCCATAAACGCTTGCTGGGGGAAGCCGCCCAACTGTTCAAACACTGCCGCCTTAAGGAACAAAGCCTGATCGCCATAGGGCAATTGCAAAAGACGCGATCGCGCATTCACCCCCTTTTCAATCCAACGCAACAGCCAGCTTGGATCGTCAATGGCTAAAGTAAACGCCCCAGCGAGGGTACCCGGTTGAGCCAAAGCTTGGATCGCCAAGGAATCGAACCCCGCTGGTAAGCGCGTATCGGCGTGGAGAAACACCAAAATATCCCCAGAGGCGATCGCCGCCCCAGCATTCATCTGATGGGCGCGTCCTTTGGGGGCTGAGATCGCTTTGAGATCGAGGGTTTGCAAATACTCCCAGGTGCCATCTTGACTGCCGCCATCCACCACAATAATTTCTATAGGGCGATCGCTATTCAGTTGCGCCAGGGTTTGGGCGATCGTTTTTACCTCATTCACAACCGGAATAATTACCGAAACAGAAGTCATAGGAATGCTAAATCTAAGCCAAAAATCCTCTAATTGCCTGCCGCGCAGAGAGAAGGCCCTTTTACTGGAGTAACCCTAAATCTTCAGGACGATCGATATCGGCTAACTCAGGCAAACTTGCCCTACTCAAATTGAGACGTTGAGCGATCGCCGCCGTCTGTTCAAAAACGCGCGAGGTTCCCCAATCAATACCAACCAGTAACTCTGGGTAGAGACGCTGCAACCCAATTAGATAATAACCCCCATCTTTTGCAGGCCCCAATACCAAATCGTGCTGCTGCAACTGCTCAAACGCTTGAGCGAGAACCGATACCTCCAAATGCGGGCAATCAGTCCCCGCGATCGCCACTCGCTCCATCCCGGCTTCAAAGCTGCGTTGAAAAGCTTGGCTCATTCTGACTCCCAAATCTCCCGTTCCCTGCACGCAGTAGGTGAGATCGCCTCCTAACCATTGTTGCATCTGAGTGAGACTGCCCCCGGTGAAACAAACCTCTAGGGAAATGGGCAAGATTGCCGAGAGCGATTTTGCCTGAGCCAGCATTTGCTCTGCGAGTTGGCGGTGAAGTTGAGCGGCTCCTAACGCTCCCAAAGCGGGAATCAGGCGAGTTTTGGTTTTACCCGGTTCGGGAAACCGCGTGAAAATAATTAGATGTTGGCTCACAAGCGGGCAAGTTAAACTGTGACAGAGTTTTGTGAGTGGGAAGATTAAACCCCAATCGGTTAGGCAATCTTAGCAGGTTCTTCTGGCTCAAACCTGAATCCATGCTTAGGGAAGACCCAGAAAAGCCTGAGTTAGGGAGATAATCAGGCTGCCAACTCGCTAAATGACTCAAAACCCTACAGATTAAGGCTGAGGACAAGTATGCAAAAGTTTGTAGAAGTTTTACCCGATCGACAGGCAATTGTAGAGCGATCGCTCTTTTTACTGGTGGAGAAAATTCAACGGACGGTTGCCGAACGCGGACAATTTACCCTAGCGCTCGCTGGCGGCAGTACCCCTAAACCGCTCTACGAGGCAATGGCGACTCAAGAGTTGCCCTGGGATAAGATTCATATTTTTTGGGGTGATGAGCGTTACGTCGCACCGGACGAGCCAGAGAGCAACCAGAGAATGGCGCGTTTGGCTTGGCTCGATCGGGTGCCGATTCCAGCGAGCAATATTCATCCGATGCCAACGGGTGCTGGAGATGCCGCAGCAGATGCCGAGCGCCATGAGGCGGAGTTACGCGCCTTCTTTCAACTGGGTGCCGGAGAATTTCCCCGTTTGGATGCGATCTTGCTGGGAATTGGCGATGATGCTCATACGGCCTCGTTGTTTCCCCAAACCGCCGCCCTACAGGTTCGCGATCGCCTCATTACAGTCGGGCAAAAGGACGAGCAACCGCGTTTAACCTTTACCGTCCCTCTGATTAATCAGGCAGAGTGCGTTATGTTTTTAGTGACGGGTGCCAATAAACAAGATGCGATCGCGCAAATTTTTGCACCAGAAGCCGACGCCTTTACCTATCCGGCGCGTTTCATTCAACCCCAAGGTGAATTATGGTGGTTGTTCGATGAAGCAGCAGGTGCAAATTTGTAAAAATTCTTGTGAATGTTAAGGAAGCGTCACACCCCCTGAAAGCTTCTGAGAAATTTTTGGTTTGAATGATGCTGTTTGCCTGTTGATGTTCCTATGATTGTTTGTCCGAATTGCAATCACCAAAATCCTGATAGCGCTCAAATTTGCGAGGCGTGCTACACGCCTTTACCTGCGATGACGGCTTGCCCCAATTGTGGCGCAACAATTCAGTCTGACGCTCTATTTTGCGGTCAATGCGGCACGCACCTCAAGCCGAGTGAATCCGGTTCGGTGCAGGTGGCGTCTCAGTCAGAGGCGAGCGTACCCGAAGTCCCCGAATTAGTCCCCCCCGATCCGCTCGTTGAACCCGAACCGCTAGTGGAAACCAGCGCTTTGCTCTCGGAAGTGGAAGTTCCCTCCCCTCCGCCTTTGCCGAAACAAAGTTCCTCTCCCGCAGTCCAACCCCCGCCTTTACCCGTTGCGGTTTCTTCCCAAACCCAACTTCAGCAGCAAATCGCGCAATTGCTGCATGTGAGAAGTTCTCAGGCGATTGAATTACCCTCTCATCTGTCGGTGATTCATGTGGGCAAACCTAACGATCGCATTCCCCCGGATATTGATGTGTCGGGATTTCCTGACTCCGATGTCGTGTCTCGCGTCCATGCCGATATTCGAGTTGAAGGCGATAGCTATTATATTGAAGATGTAGGCAGTGCCAATGGGACTTATATCAACAATGTACCGCTAGCAATGGGAAATCGACATCGGCTGCGCCCAGGCGATCGCATCGCCCTCGGTAAAAACGACCTCGTAACGTTTATTTTTCAAATTGCCTAAACCTAGCTGAAGGCAGGTGTTGGAAAGCTTTTTTAGCCGTTGTGTGGGGCTTCTCACATGCACGCAAACTCCAACACCCTAAGATATACTGTAGCAGCCATACTCCTGCTTTTTCTTACACAGAATTCAACGCTGCCAATGTGATTACCCTGACTCTTTTACATCCTCTTCAGGATATTCCCGTTCAAAGCTGGACGTTTGATGATGAACCCGTGATTCGGATTGGACGCGCAACTGATAATCATGTGGTTCTTTACAGCGCAGTGGTTTCTCGCCATCACGTTGAGGTTCGGCGTAATGAGGTGACATGGGATGTGCTGAATTTAGGGTCGAATGGGACGTATCTTGATGGAAAACGAGTGAATCAAACACCGATTATTGATGGTGCCGTGATTCGCCTTGCTCGTTCGGGTCCAAAAATCCAAATTCGGATTGATTCAGCACCTTTATCGGAGAAACAAAGGGCTTATTTAGAAAAAGAGCGATCGCTAACCCCGTCTGGAAGCGAACCCTCGAAAGATACGCTCCTGATTGAGAAAAATCGGGAGGCGCAAAAACAGGCTTCGGTACCACCCAATTCCAATAGGCCTGCAACCTCAGTTTCACCTCCAGAAGACGAGGGGCCCTCAACTCGACCGGATCTCAATCCTTCTGAATCTTAATGAGATTGGCCGGTTTTCCGGCTTCCCGGCTGCTTTTGTGGCGATCGCTCCAACAGTAGTCTAGGATTAAAACTGAAATCTCGCGTGCGTCTAAACTCTAACCGCTTATCTGTCTGGCTTCGCTCGCTCTCGACAGAGAGTGATAGTCTTAGAGAGCGAACTTTTGTGCATTGACTCACTTCCTTTAACTACCTTCTCAGGTAATGTCAGCGATTACGATATCTCTGCTCCATCCTACCCAAGCTATCCCGGTTCAAAGCTGGTCATTTGAACCTGAATCGGTCATTCGGATTGGTCGATCGAATAGTAACGACGTGGTTGTTTACAGCGCGGTGGTTTCCCGACACCATATTGAATTGCAAAATAATGGTTCGGGTTGGGAAATTATCAGTTTTGGCTCGAATGGCACCTATATTAACAATGAGTTAATTTCCCGCAAGCCCGTTGAGGATGGGATGGTGGTTCGCTTGGGCAATTCTGGCCCCAAACTGCAAATTCGCCTAGGGGCCGATCCCAAAGCGCGACTCAGAAGAGCCGGAGAAGCGCGATCGCTATCGCCTTCAGAAGAGGCTTCTAAACAAACCTTTCTCACCGAACGCAAAAGCAAAAAGCCTGAAGAAACCCCCAATACCGATTTAGACCTCAACTAGGGGATCTCCAGACTTTCAGTTGGCTTCAGGAAGCACCCACGCCGACTAAAGGTTTGGCTGGGCTTCCCTCAAACAAACGCTCTCCGGTTAAGCTAAAAGCGCGAACTTCGGTAATTTGAACCGGGACGATCTGACCTTTGAGTTCTTTAATCTCGCCCGCAAAGAATGTGAGGCGATTTCCCCGCGTTCTACCCATCACTTGGGTAGGATCTTTCGGGTTCGCATCCTCAACCAATACCTCTTCAATCCGGTTGAGATAGCGCTGCGATCGCTCTGCGGCCTTAATCGATACCAGATGGTTGAGCCGTTGCAGGCGATCGGCTTTGACTTCCTCGCTTAACTGATTTTCCCATAAGGCGGCAGGCGTCCCCGGTCGGGGAGAATAAGCCGCCGTATTCAACTGGTCAAAACCAATCTCTTCTACCAGTTTCAGCGTATTCTCAAACTGTTCTTCCGTCTCGCCGGGGAAACCCACGATCGCATCGGCGCTAATCGCTGCATCGGGCATATACTCGCGAATTTTATCAATAATCCGGCGATACTTTTCAGGGGTATAGCCCCGCGCCATCGCCTTCAGGACTTGATTGTCGCCCGATTGGAAGGGAATGTGGAAATGCTCGCAAACCTTGGGTAACTCCGCGCAGGCTTTAATCAGGCGTTCGGTGAAATAGCGCGGATGGGAAGTTGCAAAGCGGAGGCGTTCCACCCCTGGCACATCATGGACAAAATAGAGCAGATCCGTAAAGGTGTGTAAATGGCGTCCTTCCGGCGTTACCCCTGGTAAATCGCGACCGTAAGCATCAATATTTTGCCCTAAGAGGGTGATTTCTTTATACCCCTGCTGTCCGAGTTCGATCATTTCTGTACGGATAGCTTCTGGGGTACGCGACTGTTCCACCCCCCGCACGCTGGGGACAACGCAATAGGTACAGCGTTCGTTACAGCCATAAATGACGTTAACCCAAGCTGTGACTTTGCTATCGCGGCGCGGCTTGGTGATATCTTCCATAATGTGAATGGGTTCAGTTGCCACCACTTGAGCGCCATTAAAGACTTCTTCGAGTAAGTCTTGCAGGCGGTTGGCGTGTTGGGGGCCCATGACTAAATCGAGTTCGGGAACCCTCCGCAGTAGAGATTCGCCTTCCTGTTGCGCCACGCAACCCGCTACAACGAGCGTTAAATCGGGTTCGTGCTGCTTGCGCTTGGCTTGTCTGCCGAGATAAGAGTAAACCTTTTGTTCGGCATTATCCCGAATCGTACAAGTATTGTAGAGAATTAAACCCGCCTGATTCGGGTCTTCGACAAATTCAAAGCCCATCTCCTCTAGGATACCCGCCATCCGCTCGGAGTCGGCTTTGTTCATCTGGCAGCCAAAAGTTGTAATGTGATATTTGCGTTTGGTGGTCATAAGGAGAAAAGCAGCAAGTTATTCAACCGTTCGCGTAGCATCGAACTTTTATTGTAGTTTCTGTTGCGTCTTACGGGCGCGATCGCCTCAACTGCTGGCGGAGTTCTCGTAGCGCTGCACCTGTTCCGCGAATTGATGCTACTTGCAGCACTTGCTCTATTAATCCAGATAAGTCTACGTTCGGAAAATAGCGGCTAACAGACTGCTGTTGGTAGGCTTCTCCTGAGAAGCCATAAATTTTTAAGCCGTTATTTTTGAGTAACCAAACTTCAGGAACGCGATAGGGTGCATAATCTTCCGCCGCCGTGTAGGTAGTGACATCAATTTCAATCACTAAATCGGGAGGCGGATCGACTTGCCAATTCAGGCGGTCTTTACCTACAGCCGCTTGCCAGTTATCAATATAAAAACAGTAGTCGGGTTCAATCCCTCCTTCTTCAGGAATTTCCATTGTAATTGGCGTAAAGGCTTCGTAATCGCGAGTTTCGCTGTCCAGTAGAATTTCAACAATTCTCGCGAGTAAATGGGCTTCGCGTCCATGTTTAGGTAAGGGACTCATCAGTAGAAGTTCACCCAGACGAAATTTCAGGCGAGGGAGAGGGCGATCGCCCCGACTTTGGCGCAACGTACAATAATCTTGCCAAGTTCCCGGCATTCGCACCACGGTTCCGGCGGGAAGTTGAATTTTGTCGCGGGAAATTACGGCGTACATAGAGCCTCCGTGGGGGTGAATCTGTCTTTACTCCGTTTTAGCCTATGGCGAATTCCGGATACTTTAAGCCGGTTTCCAGGTTCCGTGAAAGCCCATTGGGATAACGCTAGGTAAACCAAGTTTACAGATGGGTTCTTCATGGAGGCGATCGCACTGATAAATCCACACTTCGCTTTCATGGGTACCGCCATCATAAACCACGGTTAAAATCCAACCCCCTTCAGGGTTATTGGCATCTACGACATGAATCGGTTCTGTAGGATAGCGATTTTCTCCCAAGTCGGCCACTGTTAGCGTATCCTGCTGGTGGTCGTAGAGTGCGATCGCGCCCAGCAAATCTTCCCCTAACTTTTGTCCCGGACGATAGCAAGACAGATAGGTATAGCGCGAATCTTCTCCAACAAATTGATTGGGAACGAGGGGAAACTCGCAATGTTGGTCAATTAAGAGTTGAATTTGTTTAACTTTCGCCGTTTGGGGGTCAAGTTGTACGCGCCACAACTCTCCCTTGGCGGTTGTCTGCGTTTTGCCCGTTGCTACTTCTTTGAGGTATTGGTTGGTGCTATAAAAATCGGCATAGCGGACAAAATCAATGGCAATTGTCCCCTGGGGTTCAACAAACCCATTGCTAAAATGCCATTGAAACCAGGCTTCTGTTGTCGCCCGACTCACTAAGGTCAAGCTTTGGCGGTCGATAACTAAAATATCGGTTCCTAGACTGGGTTTCCATTCCAACGCATCGGAGAAACTTGTTAAACCCAAAGCCGCCGGTAGCAGGTTTAGACGAACGGGTGGAATAAAAAAGATGAGATACGCACCCGCCATCACAAAATCGTGAATGAGGGGGACACCCTTGAGGGGAATCTGATTGTGTTGCAGGATTTTCCCGGTGGCGTCGCTGCGATAGAGGTAGAGTTGGGCATTTAACCCGGCTTTAACCCCAAAATTAAAAATATCGCCGGTGGCTGGATCGACTTTGGGATGGGCAGAATAGGCAAAATCGGACTGAAGTTGCCCTAAGTCATCGAGTCCTAGCGTTTCTAAGGTTTGCAAATCTAAGGCGTGGGGTTGGCCGCCTTCCCAGAGGGTTAGGAGTTTGTTGGGTAGCGCTAAAACTGAGGTGTTGGCAGCGTTTTTGACGGGTTTTCCCCAACGTTCCCACAGGAGTCCAGGGGCACTCATGCCATAGTTGGGAAACAGAAAGCGATTTTGGGCGGCTTCTTGCTGGTAAGCCTGAGTTTGCACGTAGCGATAAGTCCCCGTTGCGCCGTTGTCGGTGAAATGAACGGCTAAAACGGCCCCATCTCCATCAAACCAATGTCCCACCCGTTGACCTCCCCGTTGCAACCGTCCGGGACCGTTGCGGTATAGGGTGCCGCGCAACCCTTGGGGAATATGACCTGAAAGGAGGGGTAAGGGGGTTAAGCCAAATTCTGTAGCGGGTTGGGCGAGGGCATTTCCCCAAGTGGGGCGGGTAATCGCTTGAGTTTGAACGTCCATGAAGTTTCCGATCGCAATTTCTAAACCTGTTGAGGTTTCTACATCTATCTTTGCAAGTTTGGCGGAAATGGGGGCGATCGCAACTGAATTTGCCCTAATTTCTATCTTTGGAGTGAAGGTTATTCCTCCATTAAAAAGGTTAACTCTTAGTTAACGAGACATTAAATGTACTCGCTTGGTCATCTTTTGGAGTCTTTCCGAAGGATGAATTAAAGAAAACTGCATCGGTCGATCCTGTCGTGAAAAGCTCTCCCAATGTCAAACAATCCCCGACTTCCTCTAGCGAACGCGCTTCTGTAGAGATTCGTCTCTCGCCTGAAAGAATAGTGCGTTTTTTAGGTTGGGTTGTTGTGGGTCTAGCGGCTGCTCATTTTCTGGGACAATTTTCTAAGCATGTCTTGGGTTATGGCAGTCTTAAGGGGATGATTCCTCTATTCGATCTAGATTTGGAATTTAATATTCCGTCTCTCTACTCAGGGTTATCGCTCATCGGGTGTGCAATGTTACTTGGAGCGATCGCTACTCCTGAAAAAACAAAAACGCGATCGCTATTTGCGCCATTGGCAAGGATTATCCTTGATTTTTCTGTTAATGGGCGTTGATGAAATTATTGAATTGCACGAGCGAACCATTAAACCTCTCCGCAATGCCTTGAACGCTACGGGTATTTTTTATTTCACCTGGGTGATTTTAGGATTTGCGCTTGTGGTGCTATTGGCGATCGCCTATCGTAAGTTTACGCTTTCGCTTCCCCCTAAAACCCGCAATCGCTTTATTCTGGCGGCAAGTTTATTCTTGTTAGGAACCTTGGGAATTGAACTGATTGGCGGATATTACGCTTACATTTACGGTAAGGAGAACCTCATCTACTCGTTATGGGTAGCGCTTGAGGAAGGATTGGAGATGGGGGGAATTTTAGTGTTTATCTCTGCGCTCTTAGCCTATTTGCGATCGCTCTCCGATAGTATTACGATTCACTTTGAGCGATCGCTGTCCGCTCCAACCAACAATTGACTGACAAAACTGCTGAACGCCTTATGCTGTGTGGCTGTTGTTGGGTTTCGTACCTTACCTAACCTACATGGCTACCCTTTTAGCAGTCAACCAGGCTATAGATACAGCCGAGAAACCCTTAGTGCTATTCTAACGAAGGGAAAATTTGCCTGTTATAGATTTTATGGATGATTCCTTGATCCGCCAAATCCAAGCGAGCTTACTAGACTTACTCGATTTTACAATTAAAGCACTTCCCGCAATCATTCTGGCGATTATCCTGGTGTTTGTCACCAGTTGGGCAGCAAAACTGGTTCGCCAAATTGTCTCTAATGTCAGCAATCGCACGGTCAAAAATCAATCGTTGCGATCGCTCATGGTTCAATTGAGTTATGTGGGTGCTTGGGTTGTTGGGATTCTGATCGCTTCTGTAGTGGCATTTCCCGACCTGCGACTCGGCGATATCATTGGACTATTGGGGTTAGGTTCCGTTGCTATTGGTTTTGCATTCCAAGACATCTTTAAGAACTTTCTGGCAGGTATTCTCCTGCTGTTGCAAGAACCCTTCCGCATCGGCGATCAAATCGTGGTAGAAGGATATGAGGGAACGGTAGAAGAAATTGCCATTCGTTCTACCCAAATCCGCACCTATCAAGGGGAATTGGTGGTTGTTCCCAATGCGATCGTTTTTACCAACCCCGTACAGGTTCTAACTGCTAAACCCTATCGTCGTACCGATTTAGAAATTGGTTTAGATTACAATACACCCTTACAGGAAGCCGTCGATACTTTATTTACTGCGGTGAGTCGGGTTGAAGGAGTTGTGAACGAACCGCCCCCAGAAATTGATATTGTGGCATTTGGCGATAGTTCTATTGATTTTGTCGTGCGCTATTGGACGCTTCCCCAAAAACTGCACGTTCGCCACATTCGCACTCAAGTCATTATTGCCCTGAAACGAGCTTGCGATCGCGAAAACTTCAATATTCCCTATCCCATTCGCACCCTATATTACTTCGACCAAGAAAAGTACAGCGATTATTTACCTCCCGGCGAGCGATAAGCTGTCTTGAGACAGAGGTAGAATCACTCCTGGGATGGGTATGGGTAAACGGTGTTTTTTGACAAGATAGAGACAAGTCAAACATCCGTTTATCTAAACTTGGAGATTCAAAGTTATGAGTATTGAAAACAGAGCAGAAGCAACCGCTAAAAATATTGAAGGTAAGCTTCAAGAAGCTGTAGGCGAAGTCACCGGAAATCGCCGCGACCAAGCCGAAGGCAAAATCAAGCAAGCAGAAGCTCAAGCTCTGCATACCAAAGAAAATATCAAAGACTCCATTAAAGACGAAATCGATCGCGCTTAATCCATCATTGATTAACGAAACGGGCGGCTATACACTAGTCGCCCGTTTTTGTTTAAAGCACCTTCGGACTAAACAGTCGCCAGTTGAGGTTCGGGACGCTTGCTGTTGCGAATTCCGGTAATCGCTTCTGCGTAATCTTTGGCTTTGAAGACCGCAGAACCAGCAACAATGGCATTAGCCCCTGCTTCTAGAACTTGCCAGGTATTATTGCCTTTCAGACCGCCATCCACCTCAATCCAGGGGTCTAAACCGCGTTCGTCACACATTTGACGCAGCTTGCGGATTTTGGGAACCACCGCCGGAATAAAGCTTTGACCGCCAAATCCGGGGTTAACGCTCATAATTAAAATCAGATCGCACACCTCTAGCACGTATTCAATCAGGTCTAGAGGCGTTGAAGGATTCAGCACAACTCCCGCTTGTTTGCCCAGTTCGCGAATTTGGCAAAGCGTCCGGTGCAGGTGAGGGGAAGCGTTATGCTCGGCGTGAACTGAAATGATATCCGCCCCAGCTTTGGCAAAGTCTTCAACGTATTTTTCCGGCTCGACAATCATCAGGTGAACGTCTAGCGGCTTTTGGGTGACAGGACGAATGGCTTCAACGATTAATGGACCAATCGTGATATTCGGAACAAACCGACCATCCATGACATCAACGTGAATCCAATCTGCTCCAGCTCGATCGACCGCTTGAATTTCTTCTCCGAGGCGGCTAAAGTCGGCAGATAGAATAGATGGGGCAACGACAATGGGTTTCTGAGATTTCGTTTCGGTCATGGCAGTCGGTATTCTCCTGGTCTGATGTCTTGCTGTGTCCAGTTTAACAAAATCTTCAGTATTACCAACTGCGATCGCGCCTCAATGTTCCACTGTTCGCTCGTGTATAGGGAGGAGCTACATTGGCTCAACTAAAGACCTTCAAAAAATTAGCGGGATTTGCCTTTGGTTTAGGGGCTTCCCTCGTGGCAATTCCCGTCTTCGCTACAGAGACTTCCCTTGGGGAAAACGGAATTAACGCCTTGCGCCTTCACGAAGCCCCTTATAATTTAATCGGCCGTAAAATTGCGATTGGTCAAATTGAGATTGGTCGCCCCGGACTGTTCGGGTTAGATAAGGCGGTGGCTCGCAATCCTGCGATCGCGCCGTTTAAAGTGTTCTTTCGCAATACCATTGCTAAAAATAACGCTAACGTCGATCTGCACGCTCAACAAGTCGCAGGCGTGATGATTAGCTCCGATAAAGCCTATCCCGGCGTTGCACCAGGGGCGCGGTTACACTCTGCCGCCATTGGCACCCTACGGCGCAGCGGTCAGCCGGAAGAATGTCTTTCCGCCCAACACTTGGCGCAGCAAAATGGCGGCGACTTGAGAGCGATTAATTTTAGCTTCGGGGAATCTTTGCGCCAAGATCCGCGTCCCAACGCCTTATTAGATGGAAATGCCCTGTTAACCCAATGCATTGATTGGTCGGCGCGGGTGCATAATGTGCTTTACGTGATTGCAGGCAACCAAGGTAAAGGCGGCATTTCGATTCCCACCGATAATTACAATGGCATCAACGTGGCATTTACCCGCCTGGAAAATGGCAGCTTTTCTAAAACCGATTTTGCCAATTTAGGCGATCCCGCCGCCGGGACGCCGGGACGCATTGCCGGTTATGAAAGTAATGTCGGGCCTCGTCGGTCTATTGGTTTAGTCGCACCGGGCAGTAAAATTTCTTTGGTCAATCTGGATGGGACGATTGGACGGGCAAGCGGTACGAGTTTTGCGGCCCCCCATGTCACGGCGACGGTGGCGTTACTTCAAGAATACGGCGATGGAGAAATTCAGCGATCGCTCTCATCTGTTCCCAATACGACTCTCCCCAACTGGACGTTAGATGCTCGCCGTCACGAAGTCATGAAGGCGGTGATGTTTAACTCTGCCGATAAGTTGAAAGACCGTGGTAATGGTCTAAATTTGGGCATGACGCGCGATATTTTCGATCAAAGCCATCGGACTTGGTTAGCGTCTGAAGCCTTCTACGACCGCAAAATCCCCTTGGATATTCAACTGGGGGCCGGACAATTGAATGCATATCGCGCTTATCAGCAATTTAGTGCGGGTCAATGGCAACCCGGTAGTGCTATTCCTGCCAAGGGTTGGGATTACAATAGGGTTTCGGTTGGCGATCGCCCCTATCAAGACTATATTCTCGAACGTCCCTTGCAAGCGGGGAGTATGCTGAGTGCGACTTTGGTCTGGAACCGCCATGTTGAGCTAAATGATGCCAATCAAAATGACGAATACGATTTGGGGGAAACTTTTACAGATCGGGGTTTAAATAACCTCGATCTCTACCTGATGCCCGCAGACTCCAACAATATTCAAGATAATATTTGGTCTTCGGTCAGCGAGGTAGACAGTACGGAGCATATCTTCCAGCGCATTCCCGAAACAGGACGCTACAAAATTCGCGTTTATTTCCACCAACAGGCAAACGAACCCACTCAAGATTATGCGATCGCTTGGTGGTCAGTTCCAGTGCAATAAACTGAATTTGGCACTCTTTTCTCGCTTTTTGTCTATCTGCTTAACGTTACGGTTTCAGTAACCAGACCGCGCTTTAAAAAGGGTTATGGCATCTTAGAACAGAGAGTTATTCTCAGTTTTAATGTTGCAAGATGCGGAGCTAGGATAATGCCCGTTTGGTTTAACTCCATTTGAGGCCCTATCTTGAACATTAAGCTCTAAAAAGTGACTGAACGATAAAGGTCAATCCATGAAGATTCAACTGATGAGGAGTAGCGCGATCGCTGCTTTGGTGATGCTGGGGTTACTAGGAAGCGTGGGGTTAGATTATTTAGACTTAGGAATGGCTCAATCTCAGCCGATTTATTCTCAACAAACGCCCATGAATTCAATTCCTACAGTTGACGAACGTCTGATAACAGCAAATACTCAATTTGGTTTTAATCTGTTTTCGCAACTGAGCCAGCAAGAAGGAGAAAAAAATATCTTTATTTCGCCTTCTAGTATTGCGATCGCGCTTTCTATGGCTTACAACGGGGCAACAGGAGATACGCAACAGGCAATGGCTCAGGCGCTAGAGATTCAAGGTCTTTCTTTATCTGAGGTGAACCAAGCCTACGCCGATTTTAAGACTGTTCTAGAAAATGCCGATCCTCAAGTTCAATTGCAAATTGCCAATTCATTGTGGGCGAGACAAGACATTACCTTCGATCCGCAATTTCTTCAGAATAATCGTCAATTTTATCGAGCGCAAGTGACAAACTTAGATTTTCAAGACCCAGCCGCGACTCAAACTATTAATAATTGGGTAAAAGAAAACACCAACGGCAAAATCAACCAAATTGTCGATCGCTTGCGACCGGATGATGTTTTGTTTCTGATTAATGCCATTTACTTTAAGGGAAATTGGACAACACAGTTTGACAAAGCACAGACCACTAATCAACCCTTTTATGTGAGTAATACGCAAACAAAAACCGTGCCGTTAATGTCACAGCGCGGCAATTATCGTTATTTAGAAACCGATAACTTTCAAGCAATTAGCCTGCCCTATTCTAACGGTCGCTGGAGCTTGTACGTCTTTTTACCCAAACCGGATCGCAATCTTGCTCAATTCCAACAACAACTGAATGCCGAAAACTGGGATACCTGGATGGCTCAATTTAGAAGACGGGAGGGTTCGATTCAGCTTCCCCGCTTCAAAATGGAATATAGCACCAACCTAGAACAAACATTGAGCGCATTAGGGATGGGGGTGGCTTTTAGCCGACAAGCCGAGTTTACCCAAATGACGACCGAACCCGTTTACATTGACCAGGTGAAGCATAAAACCTTTG
Source organism: Geitlerinema calcuttense NRMC-F 0142 (assembly GCF_030285425.1). Taxonomy (NCBI): domain Bacteria; kingdom Bacillati; phylum Cyanobacteriota; class Cyanophyceae; order Geitlerinematales; family Geitlerinemataceae; genus Geitlerinema; species Geitlerinema calcuttense. The sequence goes on from NZ_JASVEJ010000024.1 coordinate 19,349, forward strand.
TAGAAGTGAACGAAGAAGGAACAGAAGCCGCCGCAGTGACCTCCATTGGAATTCGCACCACTTCAGCACAAATGCCGACAGAACCCTTCCAAATGGTGGTCGATCGACCGTTCTTCTGTGCGATCCGCGATAATCAAACGGGTAGCCTGTTATTTTTGGGTTCAATCGTCGATCCGGCGCTCAATCGTTAGGATGGGTAAGGGAGGTGGAGAAGCTTTCCCGTTGGAGTTGATACAGCCACAGGGTACTCAGTGCAGCAATGCAAGTGGCGAGTCCGAAGCAAGCACTATAGCCAAACCGCAGGGCAAAAAATCCACTTCCCAAACTACCGACAGCCGTCGCAACGCCGATACTCGCATTATAAAAGCCAATCGCGAGTCCTTCTTGGCTTTTAGGGGCAAGACGAGCGATCGCAGTCGTTCCCGATACGCTAATTGCAGCCCAAGTCACCCCATTAAACAGTTGCACAAGACCCACAATCAAGAGGTTGCTGGAATGGGGTGGAGTCAGCGCCAGCAAGGTAAAAATCCCAAACAAGCCGCAACGCGCAGCCGTGGCTTGAATTTGCAAGCGCCAACCGGAATGCTGTTGGATATAGCGACCGATGGGAACATAAAACCAGGTTTCTAGAGAAGCTTTGCTTAAGGCGATCGCAAAAATTTGAGCATTCGTCACTTGCAAGCGTTCGGTCAGGAAAATGGGTAGGGGAACGAAAATCAGATTAAATGAGATAAACAAAAACAGCGAACACAAGCAATAGCGACCTAAGCGGGTTTCTAGGAAGGCTATTCCTGGAAGCGTTTTCCAACGGGGACGTTCTGGTAATGCTTCGCGAAACGTTGCTTTCAGTAGATCGGGGTGCCAGACAAAATATAATAGGCGGGCTGGATAAAAGGTTGCCCGTTTTTCAATCACAGCTACCGTGAGACGACCGAGGAGTTGAGGGCTAAACCGGCGACGAGGCTGATGATGGTGCGGTTCTTTGACCCATCCCCAGCACAACAGCACGCTGAGGAAGGTAATGGTTCCGGCGAACAGCACCAGACGGCGCAAGGCCGTTTCTGGATCGACTAGGGAAGATCGACCCGTTAGCCACACAATACCCAGCACCAGACTGGCTACAAAACTCCAGCCGCTCATTTGATAAAATCGCCCGAAATATCCCGACCACTCTTGTTCGGGAAAACTATCCACCACTAAAGCTGAACTGGCTGGAGTAATGCTGGTCATGAAAAACCCGTTCAGCGTGCTGTATAAGATCGCCTGCGGCAAGGTTTCGGCAAAACTGAGTAGGCTGGTACAGAAACCAAACCCTAAAAAGCCTAAAATCAAGAAAGGACGGCGTACCCTTAAGCGATCGGATAAGTTGCCCCAAAAAATAAACCCTACAACCCCGACTAAGGCGGTTAAAGCGTGAATGCGGGCAACATCACCAACTGTTCCGCCTACCCCCTGAACGATGAGTAAAGGTAGGGTGACAATCAGTAGGCTTTCGCCGAGTTTAAAGGGGATAAAAGCAAAAAACCACAACGGTAATGACGGGTTCACCCATTGAGGTTTGCCGGAAAAACCAAAATGCATTCTCTCAGTTGACGATCTTGAACGCGATCGCGCTGTGATTAACGTTCTTTCTCTTGGCTATGATGACGCTTAAATCTTTGAGTGGGTTCTGTCTTTATGAATAAGCAGCTAATCTTCTTGAGAAATTAACGGAGCGCTTAAGATAGGGCTGTAGAGGTCTGGTTTAGGTGAACGGTTGATGAGAGAGGACACTGACCCTTTTGAGAACGCTGAACTCAATCGCTTGCAGTTGTTTATCTATTATGTGCCTGTTTTAGGATGTATTTCGGCACTGTGGACTATTGCTCGCAATCAGGGGAACCGCCAGCAGCGTGCAGCAAGTCGTTTAGCAGTATTATTAGCCTTAGCTTGGGTGGGCGGTCATGCCGTCCTAGAAGCCGGGGCCCGAAGTTCGGAATCCTACGCGTTTCCGTTGTTGTTAACCAGTAGTCTGCTCACCTCTAGCTACTTTTTACTCAACTTCTGGCTGATGGTTCGCCTGTGGCAGCGTAAGTCCACTCGCTTACCGGGAGTGAGCCATCTGAGCGATCGCTTTCTGTAATGGGTACCCCTCCTATTGACCCCCTAGGCGAACAATGACAAAATTGCTACTTCAGTGGGAGGGAGCAAAGAGGGTCGGCAATGTATACCAGAGATTGGGGAGGTGAGTATGCTGATCTCGCTTAAACTCTCAGAAAGAGAGTAATATGGCTCAACTGCTGAAAATGCTGTCTTTTCAGGACAATTTTTTCCAAGAGCAGCAGGGATAAGCAAAGTTCCCTATACTAATCGTCGTAAGGATGCATTTGCGAATTCAGCGACTTTACTTTAAAGTCCTTATTTAGTGTGTGAGGAAGCAAGTGGCGGCTCAGAAACATCTGAAACAAAATTCTCCCCAGCAAATTAAACCCAGTAATGTGCGGTGGATTGGTATCGGTCTGGGTTTATCGGGAATTGCTTTATTGTCTGCCACAGCCGGTGCTTTGCTGGCGATTTCTTTAGCCAGTACGCCGCTGATGCAAACTCGCCTGACAGCGGAGGAAGCTGCTGTTTTTGGCAAGGGCGATCGCATTGCCACAGGCGGGACGCTACAAATGCCTGAGTTGACTCGCCCCGTCAATATTTTAATTCTCGGAACCAAAGTTCTCACCTCCGATCTTGATAATCCCCCAGACCGCCTTCAGCACTTGGGCTACCACGCTTTAGTGGATTCTTTTGAAGGCTTAACCGATACCATGCTGCTGGTGCGCTTCGACCCGGCAACGCGCAAGCTGTCCGCCCTCTCGATTCCCCGCGATACGCGCAGTTGGATTGAAGACCACGGCTTGCAGAAAATTAACGAGGCGAACTTCTATGGCGGCCCGGCGCTATCGGCGAAGGCGGTTAGCGAACTGCTGGGCGGTGTTGGCATCGATCGCTACATTCGCCTCAATGTCCAGGGAATTGAAAAGTTGATTGATGCCCTCGGTGGCGTTACGCTCTATGTCCCGCAGGATATGGAGTACCGAGATGATAGTCAACATCTATACATCAACCTCAAGGCCGGACAGCAGCACCTCGATGGCGATCGCGCCATGCAGTTTGTCCGATTCCGTTACGATGATTTAGGCGACATTGGACGGATTCAACGCCAGCAGTTATTTATTCGAGCCTTACTCGAACAAGCGCTCAACCCTACAACCTTGGCTCGTTTGCCGAAGTTGATGTCTATTATTCAGTCGAATCTCGACACCAACCTCAGCGTTGAAGAATTGTTTGCCCTCGCTGGGTTCGCAACCCGTACAGACCGCTCTCAAGTCCAAATGCTCATGGTTCCAGGTCGGTTCAGTTCGCCAGAGGAATATCAGGCGAGTTACTGGTTGCCCGACTACGAACGCATCGATACGATGATGAGTCAGCATTTTGGCATGGCAACCGCCACGACTGCACGGGCTGTTAAGTCCCTCGATCCCGCCTACGTGAATGTAGCCATTCAAGATAGTACGGGCGAATGGGGCGCGGTTGACGATTTGGTGAATACGCTCTACGACCAAGGCTATGGCAATGTTTATGTCAGTCGGCCGTGGAACGAACCGCTAAAGGTGACGCGCATTGTCGCCCAAGATGGCGATGTCACAGTGGCCAAAGACTTACAGCGATCGCTCGGCTTTGGGGAAGTGCGCGTTGAAAGTACGGGCAGTTTGCGCTCCGATATTACCATTCAGTTAGGTCAAGACTGGCTGCGACAAAAACACCGAATGCTACGCCAGCCGGATCATCTCTAATTTTGGCCAGGCTCAGGGCGATCGCGCCATTGCGGATCGATCGCTTGCTGTAAGGCTTGTTTATTGATGGGTTGTTTCACAGGTTGAACCGCTGGTTGAGAAGGGCTGGAAACGCGCTCTATCGCCAGCGGATTCGTTTTTTGTGGCGCTGCAACCGACGGCGAGAGGAGTTCGTTGAGCAGATCGAGTTGAGCATCTACAATGGTCGGACGGGTTTCGTACCAAGTGGCGATCGCGATCGAGAGTTTCTCCACATCGTCGGGTAATGCAGACACCATTTTGGCGAGTTCCGCGAGGTTATTCTCAGTAAACAGGCGGCGCGATCGCTTGTCGCTCAACAGTTCAATAAAAGCTTCTAGATTTTGTTCGTGAAAAGACATCGCTCTATCGTTTGCAGTGGATAACCTCAAGATACCGAACTGAGCGACCCAGACCAAACTCTAAATTAGGGTTAGCCCGAATCGTAACATTCGGGCTAGAAGCAAAATCAACCGGACTGCGCCCGCGACTTTTCCGGGAGGTTGCGCGGGGGAATTTCTCGGCCTTGGTAAAACCTCTGTTTGAGTCGGTTGAGGGCGAAAGCCGCACCCGCCGCCAGGATAAAGATACCGCCACTGGCGATACTTCCCCAGAGATGACCGAACCCAAACGCCAACAGGGGAACCAGAAGCCACGCGATCGCGCCCACTGCAATACTCACCCATTGCAGCCGTTGAATAGTGGCTAAAGCCTTGCGACAACTGGCACAATGCGTTGTATGAGAAGTATAGCGGTCTAAAAGTTGGGCTTGAGATAAAGGCGGGGGTAAACGTTCCCCCGGAAATGGATCGGCTTGGTATTCATTCACCCACTGGCGAAAGGCGAGGACAAAGTTATCGGCTTTCGTGGGTAGATAGCAAGCTTTGGCATAATTTCCCCCACCTCCAACCGCTTCTAAATAGCGTTCTTGGTAATGGAGGAAAATTTGGTCATCTTCCAACACCGCATTTTGTCCTAAATGAGAATACCAACGCGGCGTTAAACCAATAATCAGCCGGGGGATCGGCGAGGGAAACTTAAAGGGAAACCGGGCAAATAAGCGACATTCACCTTTGCGGATAGGGGTAGCATAAACCACCGTTAAGGTTCTGCCAAACTGCTTGGAGGTGAGGTCATGCCACATTAAATTTGGGGCAATAAAGCTGCTTTCCTGCCGTCCCAAGGTGCCTCGGCGGGGGCCTTCCTCCCAAATTCCCCTAAAGCCCTGTTTGTCGGCTTCTACGACTTCGAGATCCACTGGGCCGGCATTGCTGCGATTGCCCACCGATTTATGATGGGTAAACGGGACGTGGCTGGAGTCTAAAACATTTTCTAATAAAGTGAGGGCGTCGTAGGGAAGATCGCGAAAGGTGTTGAGACAAACCCATTCCGAGGAGGTTTCCTCTAGAACATCGACGATGGGAACGCAAACTTTCTCGGCGTTCTCTGGTTGACCTGGATAGACGAAGAGTAACCCTTGTCTGACGGCTGTGGGAAGCGATCGCACTTGCGATCGCGGCGAGAGTTCTCCTCTGTTCGCTTCCCGTTGTTGAGGAATGGATTTGCATTCCCCCGTACCGCCAAATTCCCAACCGTGATAGGGACATTCTAAACAACCTGCTTCATTCACGCGACCCTGGGAAAGCGGCGCGAGACGATGAGGACAGCGATCTGCAAATGCCCGCCAGCATTCGGCTTGTTTGTCCCACCACAGGACTAAATCTTCACCTAAGAGGGTAAAAGGGGTAGGTTTGGTCCGATCCAAGTCTTCGATATAATGCACGGGATACCAAACTTCTTTGCAGTCAAACCGCGTTGGATCGTTCCCCCCGGCGGGAAGCGTGGCTGTCTCGCGTTCTATAGCTACAGTCATAGAGGATAGTGAATGCGTTCTTCTTTGAATGTAACGCTTTATTACAGGTTGGGGTCGAATAGGGTTTTGAGAATCAGATAGGCGGAGGCTGCACCCGGATCGAGATGGCCGCAAGCGCGATCGCCTAAATAACTCGCCCTTCCTTTTTTCGCAACTAGGGGAATGGTACTGTCTCGCCCGGTTTTGGCGGCTTCTAGGGCAGTTTGCCAAGCGGTGGGGAAATCTGACCCTTGGGCGATCGCGCTTTGATAGGCTTGTTGAGTCGGAATTAGAACATCCAATAGGGTTTTATCTCCCAATTGGGCTTTACCCCGCAGGACAATGGCTTCGACAAAAGCTACTAAAATAGCGCCCATTGCTTCGGCGTTAAGTTCTTCTTTGCCCGCAGTAGCGATACTGGCGCGTAAAAACATCGTCCCATACAACGGCCCGCTAGCGCCCCCAACGGAGGAAATTAGGGTCATGCTGACGTGTTTAAAGAGGCTTCCAATATCTCGATCGGCAACAGTCGGCAATTGTTCTAAAACCTTTTGAAACCCGCGATCGAGGTTAATACCATGATCGGCGTCGCCAATCGCGGCATCAAGCTCTGTTAGATAATCTTTATTTTCGGCGATCGCTTCAGCAACAGCTTGCAACCCTTGGATAATTTGCCCTTTGGTAATCATAAAATACAAAATTAGAGAGAAGGACGGGATTTTAAACCCAAAACAATGATGAGATTTAAGCTTTGGTTCGGGCTAGCGATCGTTGTCAGTTCGATTGCGTTCAGCCAACCCACATCCTCTCATGAGAATCCGTTCGATCGCGAAAACTGTACTTATAAGGGGCGACCTCTCTATGGTAAGGTGCAGAAAGTCGAGCGGTTCGCCGATCTGAAGGTTCAAGTGGTGACTGCTTTTCCAGATTTGAAGGTACAGCAGGTTAATGCTTTTCCGGATCGATGCGGTCAATGGCAATGGGTTGATGCGTTCCCTGATTTTACGGTGCAAACGGTGGACGCGTTTGCCGATCTGAAGATTCAATATGTTAATGCGTTCCCTGGGGTACCTTAAGCTACAGTTTGTTCGGTCGCTAAAGTTTAAAGTAGGGAACAGTTAAGGCGGTTTGCTGAACGAGGTTGGCGATCGCGTTAACTAGCTTTTCGGGTTCGATTGGTTTAGACAAATGCTGACAAAATCCGGCAGCTAAGGCCTGTTCGCGGTCGCGATCGCTAGCATAGGCAGTTAAGGCGATCGCCGGAATATCGGAGCGATCGGAGGGGAGCGATCGCAGCAATCGCATAAAGTCGTAACCGTTAACCTCGCGCATCCCAATATCGCTAATAATGGCATCGGGGCGCATCCGATCGAGAACTGATAGCGCGGCTTTGACTGAATGCACGGGTGTCACCTGGATGCCTGCTTGTTTGAGAACCATTTCAATTAACTCGCAGGTATCGCGATCGTCTTCTACCAGCAAAACCTGAAGGTTTTTTAAGTAGGGCAGATTTGCAAGCCGCCGATGTACGGACGAAGCCGATCGATTAGGTTCTGGGCGATCGCTATTTTTCAGATGCGGATTTTGCACAACCGGAAGCTTCACCGTAAAGGTTGTGCCTTTCCCTTCACCAGCACTATCTGCCGCGATCGTTCCCCCGTGCAATTCCACTAAGTGGCGAACGATCGCTAAACCCAAGCCCAACCCCCCGTGCGATCGCGTAATCGAATTATCGGCTTGGCGGAAGCGATCGAAAACATGGGGTAAAAACTCAGGGCTAATCCCTTTGCCCGTATCGCGAATTTGAATCGCAATCTCTTGAGAGAATTGTTGGAGGATAACCGTGACTCGACCTTGGGCTGGCGTAAACTTAATCGCATTCGAGAGTAAATTCCAGACCACTTGCTGCAAGCGATCGGGATCGGCCCAGGTAAATTCTACTGCCGGGTCTAACTCCATCTCAACCTGAATGTTTTTAGCCGCCGCTAAGGTTCCAACCGTATCAACCGCCCTGCGAATTACTAAAGCAATATTGGCGTTCCGGCATTTGAGCGTAATTTTACCTTGAACAATCTTAGAAACATCGAGTAAGTCTTCCACCAGTTGGGTTTGCAGGCGGGCATTCCGTTCGATCGTTTCCAAAGCGCGATCGCGGGTTGAATCATTGAGTTGGCGGGTGCGTAATAGCTGCGCCCATCCCAAAATACAATTAATCGGGGTTCGCAACTCGTGGGAAAGGGTCGCGAGAAACTCATCTTTCATGCGGTTAGCCGTTTCAGCCTCTGCCCTCGCCGCTTGTTCGCGAATCAGTTGGGCGCGTTCTTCTTCCGCTTGCTTGCGCTCGGTGATATCTTGAATCAACGTCACAAAATAATCAACCGTGCCATCAGCGCGGCGGATGCAGCGGGTAGAGAGGTTCGTGTAGATAATCTGCCCATCTTTGCGAATGTAGCGTTTATCGAGGGAATAGCCATCGCGCTGACCTAATAGCGCTTGGTGGAAGAGGGTAATATCCAACGCCAGATCCTCCGGATGGGTGAGTTCTAACCAACTCATTTCTTGGAGTTCTTGGCGAGAATAGCCCAAAATATCGCAGAGTTTCTGGTTAACGTCGATCCACCCTTTTTCCGGGGAAGTAATGGCGATGCCAATTAACGGTAATTCAAAGTATTGTCGCAGCGTGAATTCCCGCTGGCGCAAGGCTTCTTCGGTGGCTTTGCGATCGCTAATATCGCGGCTGACAATTAAAGCGGTTTGCACCGCGCCTTCACGATCGAATTCGGGAACGACTCGCGACAGATAGGTTCGAGTTCCGGTGACACTAGGGGATTGAAATTCAACGGTTTGTTCCGAGGCGGTATCGAAGACGCGCCTTAAGGTGGCGTTCCACAACTGGCATAATTCTTCAGAGGCTCCAAGTTCTTCGCTGGTTTTGCCTAATAAAGCCGCTGCTGGAACTCCCGTTGAACGCTCGACTGCTGGGTTAACGTAGATATAACGTAGGTCGCGATCGCAGCGGATAATGACATCGGGGGTATTTTCCAACAACGCTTTGAGTTCTTGTTGGCGGTTGTATAAGGCTTCTTCGGCTTGGCGGCGTTCGGCAATTTGTTGTTTTAAGGCTTGGTTGGCTTTAACCAGTTCGTCGGTGCGCTTTTCAACCCGCAATTCCAATTCAGCGGTGAGTTCTTGCAGGGCGAGTAAGGCGTCGGCGCGATCGCGATCGGCCCGATCGAGAGTCCGGGCATTGAGCCAGATCAACACGCTAAAGAAGACAATATTAACAATAACCAGTAGTGCTAAAGCAAAGGACGTACGATACAACTGGGCGCGAAATCCAATCGCAATCAAATATCCAGCCACCGAGGGAATGATGACTGCGGCAATCAGCAGGCGACGGGCAATGAAGCCTCCTAGACTGCGGCTCGCCATAATTGCCATAATGCCGACGTGAGGATGGATGCTTAAAATACCAATCGCTAGCACGACGAAGGCGATCGCCGTATGCAGAGCCATGTGAGTATGGTAAGCAATTCCATACAAAGTCCGGAACTGATAGGCATAGCCGAGGAGGGGTTGCCAAGAAATTAAGGCAACCATTAAGGCGAGATATTGACTAAAACGAATCGATTGGCGGTTGTGCTGGTTTAAAAACAGCAGGGCGCTGGCCAGTAAGATAAAGTTAACCGCCGCATTGGGAGCCATTCGCCCAGGATAAGCGGTACCGATCGTCCCTGGAGGTTCGCTAAACACGAGGCGATCGATCCCTAGATCGATTCCCAAGACATATTGCAGTAAGGTGAGGGTTGCCAAAGCTAAGACCGCGATCGCAATCCCTTGAGCAATCCAAGACGATCGCGATCGCCTGCGATGGGATTGGGTGTACCACAGAGCAATACTCAAGCCAATAAAGGCGATCGCGCTGTTGGCTTTCATGCTGACAAACTCCGGGCGGATGCTTTTCAGCAGCCCAATATCGCCCACCCAGCCAACCAACACTAAAACCCCAATCCCAAAAACGAAAGCACTCGCAAAACGGGGGATTAGGGAGAGTTGGCGATGGCACTGAGAATCGGAAAGTTGAGTTCTACTCGCTTCCGGCATTGGCGTTGAGAATCAAATTGCAAGGATAAACCTTTGCGGAACCAATAGCCCGCTCTAGTAGTAAAATCCACAAGCTAATCTTTTGTCATCTCTCTTTAGCTTGATTCTCGATTTCTAAGCCAGAAAAGCAGCCTCAGCTTTTCTCGATTTAAGGAACAAATGAAGCCCCGATTTAGATCGCCTTACCAACCATCATTCGGTTCGCTAGAATTCTCCCAAATTTCTAAGTCCAGATCGTTTAGATCGATTAACGCACCGCGAATTTGTTCTGGGGTGCCTTGAAGGTCGAGATCGAACCAACCTTCCTGGGGGACTTTTGCGCCCAATAAAGCTGCATTGATATTGACAATCAAACCGTGCCGAGAAGTCAACCGAGAAATTACGGGTTCTGAGTGATATTCTTTGGGAATTCGCAAGCAAATGCGTTGATGAGTCGGACGGCGATCGCTATGCTCTTCAGAATGAGACGATGCTAACATCACAAATCCTCCAGATCGTGTCAATGAGGGATCGGACTCAAAACACTAAGCCAACTTGTAGAGCATTTTGGGGTTCTGTGCAGGACCCTTTATTGAAATTCCCCTGATTCAAGGGAATCTTGTGGTACCTTACCGAAGAGAAAACGGCTGTATCTCTTTCATCAACCCCAGAACGTTAGGAAATTCAATCCATCGTTCCGGAAAACCTCCGGTTGAACGGGGATTACTCCACATCTTTAATGCGCGTTTTGCGCTCTAAAATTTCTTTGAATACCAACGTCACTACCGCTAAACAGCCTAAAATAACAGCCGCCGCAAAAGCTGATTGGGTGTGATACTGCTTATAAGATTCCTCCACAAATAACGGCAAGGTTTGGGTTCGTCGGGCAATATTACCAGAAACCACCGCCACTGCTCCAAATTCGCCCATCGCCCGCGCATTCGTCAGCAGCACCCCATATAGCAACCCCCAGCGAATATTAGGAAGCGTGACGCGCCAGAAAATTTCCCAATCTTTTGCTCCCAAGGTTCTCGCGGCTTCTTCTTGATCGGTTCCCACTTCTTCTAAAACTGGAATCACTTCTCGCGCCACAAACGGTAAAGTTACAAAAGCCGTGGCAATAATCATTCCCGGTAAAGCAAAAATGACTCTAAAATTAGCAGCCTCTAGAATCGGCCCTAACCAGCCATTTCTGCCATAGAGTAAAACAATCATCAAACCTGCGACCACTGGCGAGATCGAGAAGGGCAGGTCGATAATACTAATGGCTAAGGCTCTACCCGGAAATTGATGGCGCGCGATCGCCCAAGCTGCACACAAGCCAAAAATGGTATTAACCGGGACTACAATCGCGGCAATAATTAACGTTAATTGAGCCGCATGGATAAAATCGGGAGTTTGTAAAGCCTGGAGAAATGCCCCCACTCCCCCTTGAAAAGCCTGCACAAAAACATTAATCGCCGGAATTAATAACACCAACGCTAAATAGAGGAGGGCGATCCCAATCAGAATATACTTAATTTTGCCTTCTTGATGGCGTGCAGGTTCCTGAGCTTGAGACAATTCTGAATTGCTGGCATTACTTATAGTCATATCTTCTGCCCCACGCTTGTAACAAGTTAATTCCCAATAAAATTCCCAAAGAAATTGCTAACATGACAGTGCCGATGGCAGTTGCACCCGAATAATCATATTGTTCCAATCGTTGGAAGACTAGCACGGGAGCAATTAAATCTTGAAAAGGCATATTCGCCGCGACTAATACCGTTGAACCATATTCCCCAACTGCGCGAGAAAAACCTAACGCTACCCCCGTCAGAATTGCTGGCATTAATGGGGGTAAAATCACGCGCCAAAAGGTTTGAAATTGAGAAGCGCCTAAACTCCAAGCCGACTCTTCTACATCTTTTTCCATTTCCTGTAAAACAGGCTGCACCGTTCGCACTACGAAGGGAAGGGAAATAAAAGTCATTGCTACCCCTACCCCCAACCGAGTAAAGGCAATTTTAATTCCCAAAGGTGCCAACAGCGAACCAATCCACCCATTATCGCTATAAACGGTTGCTAGGGTTAAACCAGCAACGGCGGTGGGTAAAGCGAACGGTAAATCGACGATGGCATCAACGATACGCTTAAAGGGAAAGTCGTAGCGAACTAAAACCCAAGCTAATAAAGTGCCAAATACGCCATTAATGGCACTGGCAATAAATGCCGTAACAAACGTAACTTCATAGGCAGAAAGGGCAATGGGAGAGGTGGCAACTTGCCAAAACCGCACAGGACCATCGGTACTGGCACGCAGTAACATGGCGGCGGAGGGAATTAACAGCATGATGCTGAGGTAGACGAAGGTAATGCGCCATGCCCATGAAACTTGGTTGAGTTGCTGCCAAACGTTTGGACGCCTGACTCGAATTTCTGGAGAAGAAGATACAGCCATGAATTCTCAATTAGCGAAACGATAAAGACTCAATGAGGAAAATTGAGCATCAATCACACAGCTCAATTTTCCCTCACCGGGGTTTAGTTACCCGCGCGAATTTGATCGAAAACCGCGCCATCCTCAAAGAATTGCTGTTGGATGGTATCCCATCCGCCTAAATCTTGGACGGTAAACAGATTATTAATGGGGGCGTATTTGTCCGCAACTTCTTTGCGTTGGGCAACGCTAGCATCAACCGGACGAAAACCAACGGCTGCAAATTCAGCTTGGGCTTCTGGGGTAAATAGATATTCGACAAAGGCTTGGGCGACTTCTCGCGTTCCGTGTCTGTCAACGTTACGATCGACGATGGCGACAGGATTATCAATGGAAATATTGACATCGGGGATAACGTAGGGGAGTTGCTGCCCGCCTTGTTGGGCTGCCAGAATAATTTCGTTTTCGTAGTTAATCAGAACGTTGCCTTGCCCTTGTTTGTAGAAAACGTCGGTGGCTTCGCGAGCATCTCTGGTGAGAATGGGGACGTTTTGATAAACTTGTCTGACAAATTCTTGGGCTTGTTGCTCGGTTCCGCCATTTTCGGTCACTGAACCCCATAAGGCGAGGAAGTTCCAACGGGCAACGCCGGAGGTTTTGGGATCGGCGGTAATCAGTTGCACGCCGTCTCTGGCTAAGTCTTGCCAGTTTTGAATGTTTTGAGGGTTGCCTGCACGGGTGACAATGACGGGTACGGATTGACTGACGATGCTGTTGTTGGGATATTCTTGTTCCCAACCTGGCTCGATCAGTCCTGCTTGTTCGATTCTTTCGGTATCTAAGGCTAGGGCAAGTTGGACGATATCTGCCTCTAAGCCATCGATAACCGCGCGAGTCTGAGAACCCGATCCGCCATAACTGGCGTTAATTCTCACGGTTTGGTTGTGTTCTTGCTGCCACTTTTCGACGAATTTCGGAATAATGCGATCGTGGGCGGCTTTGGTGACGGCGAAGGAGACTAGGGTCAGATCGACTGTTGAAGCCTGTCCTTGTTGTCCAGTTCCTGATGTGTTGGCATTGGGCGTGCAAGCTGCGATCGCGACGCTTAAACTAATTCCTGCTAAAAATAAGGCTGTAAATCTACGAGTGGTGTTTTTCAACCAGCGCCAAGGCTTCATACTGAGTTCTCCTAAAATCTCCGGTTCGTCGGTCAAGTTACCGTATTTAGACTGAGTTAGATATTAGCGCAGATGGAGTCATTTGTCTCTAGGTAATTTCTAGTTCCCCAAAAACAACAGTCACTTTCTTGAGTGACTGAGTTCAAAGTGCTGAGTGCTGAGTGACTGAGTTAAAACCGAGTGAGTCTCATTACACTTAGAGCGATCGCTCACTTTCTAGATCCCGACTCTGTTACCTTTACCGACTGCCAAATCAGTATCCAACGCGAGCAAGTTGAACGCTTAAAAGGGTATTGGCATCGCCAGCCAGAGACAGTTGTTTAAAACAGTCGCTGGCGGCATTCTTGGCTTCTCTAAGCTTGCAGAATCATGTCATCGACAGAGAAGTCAATCTCGGCTTTGTCCCGTCCAGAGGCTAGATAATCGTGATGGAAGGAGTCTTTTAAGCCAGAGATGAGGTCAAATTCGGGTTGCCATTTGAGTTCGGTTTTGGCTTTGGTGACATCGGCAAAGAAGTGCTGAACGCGCATAGGAAAGGCTTTGCGCTTGCCAAAGTCGAACTGTTTGGGGTCGTAATGTACAATTTTGAGGCTATCGGGAGATTTGCCAGCCGCTTCGATGCAGGCGCGGGCTAATCCGTCAAAGGTGACATAGCGATCGCCAGAAACGTTATAAATCTGTCCAATGGCCAGTCCCTTTCCTAATACTTTTGCCATTGCTGCCGCTAAATCCGCACAGTGACCCAATTGCGTGATATGTTGACCGTTACCGGGAATGGGGATAGGGCGATCGCGGACAATCCGATCGAAAAACCAAGCCTCTAGATCGTTATAATTCTGCGGGCCATAAATATAGGTGGGACGAATAGCCGTAAAAGGCAAACCCTGAGTCGCGAGATAGGCTTCAGTTTCGTGTTTTCCCTTATGGCGGCTTTTGGGATCGACCGGATCGCCTTCCTTGTGGGGCATTTGGTCAGATTTGAGATAAACGCCCGCCGAACTCATGTAGACGAAATGCTGAATGCGGTCTTTAAAAATTTCCGCCAGGGGTTGGGTATCGCTTAACTCGCGCCCGTTGTTGTCAAAAATGGCGTCAAAGCGTTCTGAGGATAGCTGTTCTTTCAACTGTTCGGCAGAAGTGCGATCCCCGTGAATTTGTTGAATCCCTTCAATCGGTGCGGGTTGATTTCCCCGATTAAACAAAACCACCTCATGACCTTGCTTCACTAGAATTTTAGTCAGATAAACCCCAATGAAACGGGTTCCCCCCATCATTAAAATTCGCATATTTCAACTCTTGGATAGATCGCAATCAAAAATTTTGCTTTGGAAAATTCCCCTAGCCGAACAGATTATAACGGAACGGTGCGATCGCCGTTTCAGAATGGCGATAAGAGTTGGCGGATTGTCGCTAAGATTGAGAATACACAGCAAAAACTACGCTCAACCTATTTAGACTTGAGCCTTGTAGACTACGACGATCGATCCAGTCGTGCAATTCTGCGATCAAATCAATACATTCAATCAACATGACAGTTAGAGTTCGGATTGCTCCAAGTCCTACCGGAAACCTACATATTGGCACAGCCAGGACGGCTGTGTTTAACTGGTTATTTGCGCGGCGTCAAGGCGGAACCTTCATTTTGCGAATTGAGGATACCGATTTAGAGCGATCGCGCCCAGAATATACCGAAAATATCCTGGAAGGCCTCACCTGGCTAGGACTGAACTGGGACGAGGGCCCCTTCTTTCAAACCAAGCGCCTCGATCTCTACCAGCAAGCCGTGCAAACCCTTCTCGACAAAGGATTAGCCTATCCCTGCTATTGCACCCCAGAAGAACTCGACGCCCTGCGAGAGGCCCAGAAAGCGCGCGGAGAAGCCCCCCGTTACGACAACCGCCACCGGAATTTAACCCCCCAAGAACGCGAAGCTTTTGCAGCCGAAGGTCGCAAACCCGTCATCCGCTTTAAAATTGACGACGATCGCGAAATTGTGTGGAATGACTTGATTCGCGGTAAGGTCAGTTGGCGCGGTAGCGATCTCGGCGGCGATATGGTGGTTGCCCGTTCTGCTGAAGATCGTACAATTGGGCAAGCTCTCTACAATTTAGCGGTGGTGGTTGATGATATTGAGATGCACATCACCCACGTCATTCGCGGGGAAGATCATATTGCGAATACCGCCAAGCAAATTCTGTTGTATGAAGCCCTCGAACACCCGGTTCCTGAATTTGCTCACACGCCGTTAATTTTGAATATGGAAGGTCGCAAACTCTCGAAGCGCGACGGCGTTACCTCCATTTCCGATTTTAAACGGATGGGCTATTTAGCACCCGCCTTAGCTAACTATATGACCTTACTGGGTTGGACGCCCGCCGATTCCACTCAAGAGATTTTTACCCTAACCGAAGCCGCGCAGCAATTTGGCTTTGAACGGGTGAATAAAGCTGGGGCGAAGTTTGACTGGGCGAAGTTGGACTGGATTAATAGTCAATACCTGCATCAGATCCCGGCGACTGAATTAACTGAACTGTTGGTTCCTTACTGGCAAGGGGCAGGGTATGCTGTCGATCTCGATCGCGATCGCCCTTGGCTCGATCGTCTGAGTGCCTTAATTGGCCCAAGTTTAACTCGTTTAGAAGAAGCTGTGGCGATGAGCCAACTCTTCTTTCGCGAAACGGTAGAAATTAACGAAGAAGCCAGCACCCAGTTGCAACAAACCGGATCGGCGGAAGTCCTGCAAACCCTCCTAGAAAGCCTTGAGGGTCAATCTTTGGATGAAACCCAAGCCCAGGGGATGATTCAAAGCTTGGTTAAAGAGAAAAAGCTGAAAAAAGGCTTAGTGATGCGGAGTCTCAGGGCTGCCTTAACCGGCGAGTTACATGGCCCCGATTTAATTCAATCTTGGTTATTGTTGAATCACAAAGGGTTAGATCGAACCCGAATTGAACAAGCAAAAGCGATCGCGCAATCTTAAATCATGAAACGTCTGCCACTTCCTTGCTCTGGTTTTTTAGCCCGCAGTGGCTTGCTGATGCTCGTTTCCGTCGCCGGATTCGCGCCCCTAGGTCAAGCCCAAACCACCCCCATTTCCCCGACCTTTAGGAGCATTACCGTTAGCCCCAAGTTTTCTCCCGATCCCCTCGTTCTTAAAGGGATCGGTGGGGGGGAAGTGTCTGCAAGCGACCGGGTTGGCATTGTGGAAACCTCTACTGGCTTCTGTGTCGGCTTTATTAACGATCGACCCGATCACCGCCTTGTCTTGACTGAGGCTTTTAGCTACCTCAGCTTGCAAGTTCAAAGCCCACAAGACACCATGCTGGTCGTGCGCGGCCCTGGGGGAACCTGGTGTAACGATGACCTGGTGGGCAAAAACCCAGGAATAGCAGGGGAGTGGCTACCGGGCACCTATGAAGTCTGGGTCGGTTCCTATCGGCAAGCCGATTATCATCCCTATCTCATTAAGATTACCGAAGTTCGTTAAAATCTCCCAACGGTTAACCGCTAACTATACTAAGATCCGTCTCAAGTTAAGCTGTTTAACTCAGCTTGGGTCGGAGGTTCGGCAATCGGCTTGCTGGTGGCTCAACGCTCAGTGCGATTGGGTGCGATCGCATCTATCTCTAGAGGCAAACCCCATCAAGCGTAAAGGTTGCATAGTACGATTATGGGTAATAGTTGTGAATTCAGGCGATTCGTCTAACGCGAAGCGCGTGAAACTGCATCTATCGATCCCAGAAGCTGCCTCAATTGTTGAGTGCTGCATTTACTAACGATTTGTTCTTGGGGATTGCGATCTCCCTCTGGCATCGCACACCCGCCCTGACTGGAGTCAATTGGCAGTGTCATGTTTATTTTAAAGAGGCAGGACGTTGAAATTTCGAGCGTTCAACACCCCAAACGCGATCAGCAAATACCGATTCTGAACTATCAGGGGCAAACTTTTCGCTTGATTAATGTCTTTTCAGCCGCGCAAGCCGATGAAGCCAAGGCATACTGGCGAGATTTAACCGATAATCGGGGCAAAGCCTGTGTCTTGCTGGAGGAACCGGATCGCTATAGCGTTTGGGGAAAAGTGCGGCTCGATCAACTTGCTAACGATGAGGCGGGTACTACAGAAGCGAAACCCGCTTTATATACCCAGGCTTGTTTGCTATTGCTCCAAGCCGTCTATATTGACATTGAAGATTTGTTAGGCAATCGACAAGCAAGCGCTTTTGAAAAAGATTTAGCTGGAGCCTTGGCTCAATGGAGCTTTCCTCAAGCCGGTTCGGCAAAAGCCATTAAGGATATGCTAACGCTTGACCCCCTCGATGGGCTACCCATTCAACCCTGGCAAGAACATCACTTGATCAATTTCTTGCAAGAGTTACATCGCTTAGGGAAAGACTATTTTGGTAATGACAGTTTTACCGCACGAGCCATTGAGGTTTTAGATGACCTCTCTGATGGCGATCGCGTTGAGTTTACCGCCTGGATCAACAAATCTCCCCTCGGTCAACTGTGGAATGCAGGTTAACTGAATTCGTTGAAAAATTGTGTGCGATTTGCCAAACCTAGGGAAATTTTCTCCTAAGATGGCAGTAACTTGTAGACCTGCTCATTCTATGGTCTGCTGTTAATAAGCTGAAAATAACTGATTGTGCGTTCACCGGACTTCCTATGAGCAGCTCCGCCGAAAAATCATCTACCGCGAAATCCCCCCTGACCGCTCAAACAATCGTCTTAGCTGGCGTAACTTGGGCGGTTGCTGCGCTGCTATTTTTTCTGTTGTTTGGCGCAACTCCCCCAGGAGAAAGCCCCCCGACGTGGTACTTGCTAGGCACCTACATTTTTGGGTTTGTCGCCAACCTCAGCGCTGCTATTTTGTGTTTGAGAAACTGGCGCAGCCCTCAAATTGTCAGCGGACGCAACGTTTGGCTGGGCATTGGTTTGGGCTTATTCCTCTACGTTATTGGCGATATCTTGTTTTTCCTGTGGGAATTTGTCTGGGAACAAGATCCAGTCGTTTCGCCCGGTGACTTTTTCTATTTGCTAAATTACCTGTGCCTATCTTGGGGTATGATGCTCGCAGTCACCAGTCGGCGCTTGAATTTAGAACTCAAGCAATGGATCGCGATCGCCGCTATCGGGATTGTGGGAATGGCCCTGGCGGTTTGGCTATCGCTCCCCCCTTCGATGTCTGGACTGGCGTCCACCTCACAAACCCCGACGGCTCCTACTCCTGCTGCTACCACTCCAGCCCCCGCTCCCGCAGCGAGCAGAGCACCTGATTGGGTTGTCAAACTCGAAGAGGATTTAGCGCCTCTTGATAAGCCCGTGACGCTGATTTACACCGTTTTTGACGTGGCACTCCTCATTGCAGCAACCACCCTGCTCTTGGCGTTCTGGGGCGGTCGATTTTCCCAATCTTGGCGGATGATCGCAGCAGCCGCTTTTTGCCTCTACATTGCCGATATGTGGTTCAAGTATGCCGCCACCCGCGTACCAGATTACCAAAGCGGCGGCATTCTTGAAGTATTTTGGGTCTTTAGCCCCCTGTTATTTGGGATTGGCGCGGCCCTAGAATACGATATTTCAACCCGCACCCCCACCCGTCGCGCTGGACGGCGGCGCAGCTAAAACTGGCAGAAATCACAAATTCAGCAAGTGTGGCGATCGCACTTGCTTTTTTAGCGGCTAAAAAAACGCCTCCACGCAACGGATAAACATCTCTACCCCTATCCCCAAAGCCGTTTCGTCAAAGTCAAAGTGGGGATGATGGTGGGGATAATTCAATCCCTTTTCGGCATTCGCAGAACCCAGGAAGAAGTAACACCCAGGGATTTCTTGGAGAAAGAACGCCATATCTTCGCCGCCCATTGTCTGGCATTCTGGCACGACGCCCGCCGGGGTTTCCACAACGCTCAAAGCTACCGATCTCACTAAATCCGCCATTTGCGAATCGTTGATCAAAGCCGGATACAATCTCCAGTAGTCTAAGTGGTAACGCGCCCCGTGAGCGTGGCAGATTCCCTCAATAATTTGGGCCAGACGTTGCTCGAAATAATCGCTCAGTTGGGGATCGAAGTAGCGCACCGTACCGCTCATTTTGGCACTGTCGGCGATGACGTTGAGTGCAGTTCCGGCATGGAGTTCGCCCACGGTGACGACTGCGGCTTGGGTGGGATCGATATTCCGGGCGACAATGGTTTGTAGGGCGTTAATAATTTGGGCGCTCAGAACAATGGAGTCAATGGTTTGATGGGGCATGGCACCATGTCCCCCTTTACCGAAGATGTGCAGGCGGAAGCATTCAACCGCCGCCATTAACGCCCCACGGCGAACGCCAATGGTCCCTAACGGCAGGTTGTTCCACAGGTGCAACCCAATGATGGCTTCTACGTCCGGGTTTTTGAGAACCCCCGCTTCAATCATGGGTTTTGCGCCTCCGGGTCCTTCTTCGGCGGGTTGAAAGATGATTTTGAGGGTGCCGTTAAAGTCTTGGCGGTGTTGGGCGAGGTAATAGGCGGTACCGAGGGCGATCGCCGTATGTCCATCATGACCGCAAGCGTGCATAATGCCATCATGCTGCGATCGGTAAGGGACGGTGTTTTCTTCTTGGATGGGGAGGGCATCCATATCGGCTCGAATCGCCAATACCCGACCGGGTGCCGATCCGGGGATCGTTGCCACAATGCCGGTTTTGGCAATGCCTGTTTGATGTTCGATCCCCCATTGCGTTAATTTTTCAGAGACAAATTGGGCGGTTAGCTGTTCTTGAAATCCGAGTTCGGGCTTCTGATGCAGTCGCCTGCGCCACTCCACAAGTTGAGCTTGAAGGGCGCGAATTTCAGGTCTAACTTGGTTTAAATCAATCGCAGAAGTCGAACGCGAGGAAGATAACGTCATAGGGTGCTGGCGGATAGGGAAATGGGCGATCGCGGCTAGATCGACGCTCAGTCAGGCGAGTCTTTTGAGCCGTTTAGGGGGTTCTCGCTGGGCGGCGTACAACTAGAGAACGCCTGCGCCCAGGAACCTGCAAATTCTAGTATATCGAGCTGAAAATCGGGGTATCCATCGCCGCCAAATTCAGGTATTAACCTTTGCTAGATGTTTTTCCTAAAGACTTTCTGTACAATAGAGGAGAGTGGACAGGTAATAATTTGATTGAATTCTTAATCATCTTCAGTGATGAGCGGACGACCGATCTAACCACGGCAAAGGCAATGCAACCTGCTTCTACAACTGATTTGTTCTTAGCCTTATTCATGCTTTTTATTCAGGACCCAAGTTTGAGTACCGCCTAACCTGATGTCGGCTTTCGCAATTCAGGCAAAGCCTGGATCTGATGAGTATCTGTCCTGTTGAAAGCTCAGGGGTTTTTGGAGTGATTGCGATTTCCCAGCGTCCGGTAAGCTCGAAGTGGAGTACGATTAGCTTTGCTTCTACTCTCTACCTGTGTCCGGTTCTTGATTTATTGCTCGCAGGCGTTCCTAATCGCTTGCAGGCAGAGGTGCGACTCGGCTTGCAAGAAGCGTTAGTCAATGCTGCCAAGCATGGCAATAATCTCGATCCGAGTAAAAAAGTTTTAGTTCGCTTCTCAGTAATGGGAAACACCTGTTGGTGGGTGATTTCCGATCAAGGTTCGGGAATTCCCGCAGATTGTTGTTGCAGCACTGAACGTTCCGAACAGCTTCCCCATCAAGAATCGGAATGCGGTCGGGGATTGTTTATTCTCCATCAGGTTTTTGACCAAGTGGAGTGGAACCCTGACGAACGAGAGTTAAAGTTAGGAAAACTGCTCTCTCATTCGTCTTACTAACTCGATCTCGCCTATCTTTGGGATGGGTTTGAGGAATGACCGTGCGTCGGACAAGGGGGGGCGGAGATCGAACGGTCAAGCCATCCAGTTGCCTGTTGCAGTCGCGGTAAGGCTTCCTCCGGTTGGTCTTTGAGGAGAAAGATTAAAGCGGCTGAGAGTTGTTCGCCCGATCGAGCTTTGCGATTGGCTTTTAAGCGATGCCAGTCGTTCGGCGCGATCGCTAAACGTTCTGCCAAGATTTGCGCGAGTTCTAGCGTACTCATCTCGCTGCAAGGGCGATCGCTTTTCGATCCAGATGAGGCGAGAGGCAGATTAGACATCAGAAAAGCTCAATAATCTAAGCGACGACTTTAAAAAAATATACTACCTGTTTACAAAGCACCGCGATTTATTCATGAATCTACATTTTATCTAGGCTAAACGACATCATCCGTTAGGGGGATCGCTGCTGCCTAACTCTAGTATGCTGAGGGGTGGTTGAATGCGCCGAGTTGAATTTATGTCTAATCAGCCTTCCCCGGTCGATCCCGAAGGAGAATTGGAGCGATCGCTCCTCAACGCCGAACAAGCTTTAAGCGAACTCAAAGCGCGCTATAGCCAAGTTAAACAGGGTCAAAGCCAGCAAGAAGAATTACAACACCGCGTATCACAAATTCAGCAGGAAGTCAAGCAGATTCAACGCCAACTCAACAGCCTAGAAATTGAACTCGAAAGCCGCCTCTTTTCCTGGGTGCGACTGAGCGATCCCTTTTGGCAAGCCGTACGCTTTGGCGGGATCGGTCTAATTGGCGGCTGGTTTTTGCATTGGCTGATCCGGCGCTAATCCGAGCCGAAACGCTGAGAAGTGATTAAACTAGCTGTAAGGAACGCGATCGATCAAGAATATCCAATGGCAACTCGACGAATTGCTGAAATTTTACGAAATGCTCAACCCCAAGAACAAGTCACCATTAAAGGTTGGGTGAGAACAGCGCGAGAACTCAAAGAATTTACCTTCGTAGAAGTCAATGACGGCTCCTTTTTAGCGAACCTGCAAGTCGTGCTTGATGGGAGTTTAGCCAACTATGACACCCTGCTTCAGGAAATTACCACAGGTGCATCCGTTGAAATTAGCGGCGTTTTAGTAGAATCTCCCGCCAAAGGACAGCGCATTGAACTCAAAGCCTCTGAAGTCAGAGTTTACGGAGGAGCCGATCCCGAAACCTATCCCCTCCAGAAAAAACGCCATTCCTTTGAATTTTTACGCACGATCGGACACTTGCGATCGCGCACCAACACCATCGGAGCCGTCTTCCGAGTTCGCAACGCCTGCGCCGCCGCCATTCACCAATTTTTCCAAGAACGCGGCTTTTTGTGGGTACACACCCCCATCATCACCGCCAACGACTGCGAAGGAGCCGGAGAACTCTTCAGCGTCACCAGCTTCAACCTGAAAAACATTCCCCTCACCCCCCAACAAACGGTAGACTACACGCAAGACTTCTTTGGCAAACCCGCCTATTTAACCGTTAGCGGCCAACTCGAAGCCGAAATTATGGCAATGGCGTTTCGAGATGTCTACACCTTTGGCCCCACCTTCCGCGCCGAAAACTCCAACACCTCTCGCCACCTCGCCGAATTTTGGATGATTGAACCCGAAATGGCGTTTTGCGATCTAGAGGGGAACATGCAACTAGCGGAAGAATTTCTAAAATTTGTCTTCGCCTCAGTGTTAGAAGCCTGTCCCGAAGATATGGAATTCTTTAACCAGCGGATTAACGATACCGTTTTGGAAACCGCTCAAAATATTATCCACAACCAGTTTGAGCGAGTCACCTATACTGAAGCCATTCGCCTATTGGAAAAAGCCGATAAAAAGTTTGAGTATCCCGTCAATTGGGGATTAGACTTGCAATCGGAACACGAACGCTATTTAGCCGAGGACTTGTTCAAAAAACCCGTCATTGTCACCGACTACCCGGTGGAAATTAAGGCTTTCTACATGCGCCTCAACGATGACGAGAAGACTGTCCGAGCAATGGATGTCCTCGCTCCCAATATTGGCGAAATTATTGGCGGATCGCAGCGGGAGGAACGGTTAGAAATTCTCGAAAAACGCATCCAAGCACAGGGAATGAACCCTGAAGATTTATGGTGGTATCTAGAACTGCGCCGTTATGGAACGGTTCCCCATGCTGGCTTCGGTTTGGGGTTTGAACGCCTGGTTCAGTTTATGACGGGGATGAGTAATATTCGCGATGTCATTCCGTTCCCCAGAGCGCCGCTGACGATTGAGTTTTAAAGGAAAGAAGAATGGAGGAATTGGGAGAGACGTTCCAGCGGACAAGAGAGTCGAGTAGGTTGGGTTGAGGTACGAAACCCAACACCAGCCACGGACTTTCAGCCGTTTTGTCCGTTAATTAGCCATCAACTCCAATCTTCTTGTTGTCCATCCGGAGATTGTTGGTAAACGCGACCAATTGCATGAATTTGACGAGTGCGCTCGTAAAGCTCATCTTCGGTTAACTGCCACTGGAGAAGGGTTTTTTCCAAGTCGCGCTGCAAATCTCTAGCGCCTGGAAAACCTTGATAGCGAACCTTGAGACGCGCAAGTTCGACAAGGTGGTATTCTGTGGGAGCGCCAATGACTCGCAAGAGTTCATCAACTAAAAGGCGATCGCGATTGTATTGAGGGTGTTGCTGATCTTTGCCATTAGAGGAATCGAACATTAGACTCGTGGATGATTGTACGCCTTGGGTGGAACCTAGAAATTCTAGGTCGATCTTAACTGTTATTCTGATTTTGCATAGATTATGGCTGTTGCTTTTCCTCCTCCGAATTCTCCCCGCCGTCGTCCCACTCGCAGAACCCCGCTTCAGGTGGTTCCTCAGCAACCGGGTTCTGTGACACCCTTATCGGCGCGGCGTCAACCTCGCCAGCCTCAGCTTGGGGTACAACCTCCAGTTTCTGCAAAGCGAGTCCGTCCCAATCGTATGCTGGTAACGGTAGAACGAGGTGCAGCTTTAGTCACCCTTGTTTTGGGAAGCGCAGTTTTAAGCCTTTATGGTTTAACGGTTTATTCTCAACAGAAATGGAGCCGAGAATATAACCAGTTGCAACAGTTGCAGCGCTACGAACGCCAATTGGCGATCGCCGCCGAAATGTTGAAAAATGAAATGGCTCAACAAGCGGAAAGACCGAATGGGGGGTTAATTCCACAAAACCCTGAAAATACCATTTTTCTCGTTCCGGCTCCCGAACGCAATTTACCCGCATCCCCCAGCGCGCCACCCCCGCCAATGGAACCGGAAACGCCAACGCCTTTAGGCTACTAACTCCAATCCTCACTTGAAGCGTTCTAGAGACTGAGATGGCACCTATTTCTCTTGGCGATCGCATTCGTCAGTTCTCGTTAAAGTCCCTGCTGGTGACTGAGCCTTCTAATACCCGCCTCATCTGGGTTTGGGGGATATTATTAGTGGGCATATTAGGAATAATGGGGAACTTATATAAGCTGCAAGTGCAACAAGGACCCGTGTTGCAACAAAAAGCTAGAGAGCAGCAACAGTTCAAAGCTCGAACCTATGCGCCTCGGCGTCCCATTGTCGATCGCAACGGGCAAATTTTGGCCATCGATCGACCGGCTTATACCCTTTATGCCCATCCCATCCTATTTAAAGAACGACCCGAAGCGATCGCTCAAGCGCTGTCTCAACCCTTGAACAAACCGCCAGCGGAATTGCTCAAACAATTTCGCCGCCGTGAAAGCGGTATTCAACTGGCTTACGATCTCAGCGAGGAAGTGGCGCGTCGGATCGGAGGACTTCACCTCGATGGCTTAGAACTAACCCCCTATCAGCAACGCCTGTATCCCCAAAACAATTTGCTGGCCGAAGTTGTGGGTTATATTAATCTCGATCGTCAAGGACAAGGGGGCGTTGAGGCTTCCTATCAAACCTTTTTAGAACGTTCCACCCAAGAAGCCTGGGTCAACCGCGCGGGCAATGGGTTAATTTTACCGGATCGCTTGCCAGAGAACTTCTTAGAAACAGACGAGCAACAACTGCAACTTACCCTCGATAGTCGCTTACAGCGGGTAGCAAGATCGGCATTGAAGCAACAGCTTGAAACCTATCGCGCCAAGCGGGGAACGGTAATGGTGATGAATGCGAATAATGGCGAGATTTTATCCCTCGTCACCGAACCCACCTTTGACTCCAATGTCTATTACAAATCTGAGCTAGAACTGCTGAAAAATTGGGCCGTTAGCGATTTATACGAACCCGGATCGACATTTAAACCCCTCAATATTGCGATCGCGCTCGAACTCGGCGCAATTCGTCCCAATAGCGTGTTTAATGATGAAGGGCAAATTGTGGTAGATGGCTGGCCGATTCAAAACCACGACTTTTCAACCAATGGCGGTCGCGGAGCCTTAAGCATTACAGACATTCTCAAATATTCGAGTAATGTTGGGATGGTCCATATCATGCGCCAGATCCCGTCGGAAACCTATTATACGTGGTTGGAAAAGCTCGGACTCGGTACGAAAAGCGGGATCGATCTTCCCGGCGAAGCCGCCAGTCAATTAAAAGAGCGATCGCAATTTATCTATTCCCCCGTTGAGTCCGCCACCTCCTCCTTTGGTCAAGGTTTTTCCCTGACACCGCTCCAACTTTTACAAATGCAAGCTATGCTGGCCAATGGTGGATTTCGGGTAACGCCTCATGTGGTCAAAGGACTCGTCGATCCCCAAGGTCAACAGCATTTTTCTCCCCCCATTCCTCCCCCGGAACCCGTGTTTTCGCCTCAAACTACGCAAACGGTTCTGGGAATGATGGAGAAGGTCGTCACCGATGGTACCGGACAAGTGGCGCAAATTCCCCACTATCGGATCGGCGGTAAAACCGGAACGGCCCAAAAAGCCCATCCTCAAGGAGGGTACTACGAACGCGCCCGAATTACGAGTTTTGTGGGGATTGTACCGAGCGACCCGTTCTTGAGTCAGAATACTCCCCGCTACGTGGTTTTAGCTGTTATTGATGAACCCCAAGGCGAAGATGCATTTGGATCTACTGTGGCTGCGCCTATTGTTAAATCGGTGATGGAAGCGCTCATTACCCTAGAACATATTCCGCCGTCTACCTCTCAGTGAAAGGATTTCTCCGATTTTCGACACAATCGACTAGGATC
This sequence comes from Geitlerinema calcuttense NRMC-F 0142, assembly GCF_030285425.1. Classification (NCBI taxonomy): domain Bacteria; kingdom Bacillati; phylum Cyanobacteriota; class Cyanophyceae; order Geitlerinematales; family Geitlerinemataceae; genus Geitlerinema; species Geitlerinema calcuttense. The sequence continues at coordinate 45,700 of NZ_JASVEJ010000024.1, forward strand.
GACTTGCGTCTAATCAAACTTCGTCGGTACTGCAAACGATGACTAACCGCCTCAGCCAAAGCCAAAGTCTATACCTTCGCAAACACGCAGAAAATCCGATTGATTGGTGGCCTTGGTGCGAAGAAGCGCTACTTAAAGCGCAACAAGAAGATAAGCCGATTTTCTTATCGATTGGTTACTCCAGTTGTCACTGGTGTACGGTGATGGAGGGCGAAGCGTTTTCCGAAAGCGCGATCGCCGATTATATGAATGCTCATTTTATTCCGATTAAGGTCGATCGCGAAGAACGGCCCGATTTAGATAGCATTTACATGCAAGCCTTGCAAATGATGACTGGACAAGGCGGCTGGCCGTTGAATATTTTTCTGACCCCAGAGGATCGCGTTCCGTTCTATGGGGGAACCTATTTTCCGGTAACGCCTCGCTACGGACGACCCGGATTTTTACAGATTTTGCAGTCCATTCGCCATTTTTACGAGACAGAAAAGCAAAAATTAGCTGAATTTAAACAAGATATCCTCGCAGGCTTGCAACAGTCTGCTTTGTTTTCCACTCAGGGAGAGTTGGGAGAGGATTTGCTACAAAAGGGTTTGGAACTCAGCACTGGAATTTTGTCGAGTTCGGAAATGGGGCCGAGTTTCCCGATGATTCCCTATGCAGAAACGGCTTTGCGGTTTGTCCGTTTTTCTCAGGAGTCTAGCCGTTATAACCCCCAGGTGATTTGTCCGCAGCGCGGCTGTCACTTAGCTTTGGGAGGAATTTACGATGCGGTTGCGGGTGGGTTTCATCGCTATACCGTCGATCCGACTTGGACGGTACCGCACTTTGAAAAAATGCTTTATGATAACGGTCAAATTGTTGAGTATTTGGCGAATCTCTGGAGTGCTGGCACGCAGGAACCCGCTTTTCCGAATGCGATCGCGGGAACCTTTACCTGGTTAAAGCGGGAAATGACGGCTCCCGAAGGCTACTTTTACGCCGCGCAAGATGCTGATAGTTTTATTTCTCCAGAAGCGCGAGAACCGGAAGAAGGCGCATTTTATGTTTGGTCGTTTGCTGAATTAGAATCGCTGTTATCGGCTGAAGAATTCAGCGAGCTGCAAAACCAATTTACCGTAACCTCTCCAGGGAATTTTGAAGGCAGCAATGTTTTACAACGCTTGCACCCAGGAGAGCTGTCTGTGATCGCGCAATCGGCTTTAGCAAAATTATTCGCCGCACGGTATGGGCGTTCTATTGCAGATGAAACCCCCTTTCCGCCTGCTTTTAACAATCACGAAGCCAAAACAACGCAATGGCCCGGACGAATTCCCCCCGTTACCGATCCTAAAATGATTGTGGCGTGGAACAGTTTAATGATTTCCGGTTTAGCTAGAGCCGCTACCGTTTTTGCAGATTCTCGCTATTTAGCACGGGCCGCTCAAGCCGCTCAGTTTATTTTAGACCATCAACGCCCAAACGGACGCTTCCATCGCTTGAACTATCAAGGGGTTGCGAGCATTCCGGCGCAGTCTGAAGACTATGCCCTTTGGATCAAAGCTTTAATTGACTTACAACAAGCGACCCTAATTGCCGATTCATCTCAAATTGACTGGCTCGCCCAAGCCGTAAGTTTTCAAGCCGAATTTGATGAATTTCTGTGGAGCGTGGAATTAGGCGGATACTATAACACGGCCAGCGATGCCAGCAGGGATTTATTAATTCGCGAACGCAGTTATGTAGATAATGCTACCCCGGCAGCTAACGGAATTGCGATCGCCAACCTCGTCCGCCTCGCCCTCCTCACCGAAAACCTCCAATATCTAGACCGCGCCGAACAAGCCCTGGAAGTGTTCAGCAGCTTAATGAACCAATCTCCTCAAGCCTGCCCCACTCTGTTTAGCGCCCTCGACTGGTACCGCAATCATACCCTAATCCGCACCACTCCAGACCAGATCGCCACCCTCAACCGCCAGTACCTCCCCACCGCCGTCTTCAAAGTCGAAACGAACTTACCTCAAGGTGCTGTAGGATTAGTGTGTCAAGGACTCAGTTGTTCTGAACCGGCCCAGAGCGCACAGCAGTTAAAAACACAAGCCATTCAACTGGGAAGTCGGCGCTAAACGCAATTCATTCAGGGGCAAACCCAAGCTTAGGGTTCTACCACTTCCCAGAAATTTAGCCGCCACCTGCTAGAAAGTCCTCTGGGAATGGGCATTATAGTTTCAAACGTTCGCTTCGGAGGATCGACCTCAACCGAAAAACCTCCCCTGCTCGCAACTTCAGCAAATTTTGGGTTAACTTTAACCAGGGCTAACCGCCGCGCTTTCAAAGCTATTGAGATTAGCCCTAATTAACCAACGAGCAAGCAACCCATTGTAAACTACAAACTTTAAAGCCCATTAGCGTCTCGGTGAATATTTAGGAGTGAAGGAAAACGATTATGGGACTATTACCACCCGTTGTAGCACCTAGCGATCAAGATACTTTGATATCGGGTCAAGCCGACCAAAATAATCAAATTTTTGGAGGAGCTGGTCAAGATACTCTTTTGGGAGTTGGCGGAAACAACCGGCTTGAAGGTCGCGGGAACGATGATTCCCTAGTAGGCGGCACAGGAAACGACACAATCCTAGGAGGAGATGGCAGCGATACCATCATCGGTACCGGCGGAAATAACCAGTTATTTGGAGAAACCGGTAACGACTTTATCCTGGGAGGTACAGGTAACGACACCATCTTTGCTGGATCGGGTCAAGACTATATTGACGGTGAAGAGGGTAACGATCTCATCTTTGGTGAATCTGGACTGAATACCCTGCTTGGTGGTGCTGGAAACGACACTATCCAAGGGGGTGCCAATACGACTTCATTAATGGGGGTGCTAACGATGACTCACTCCTGGCAGGAGGAGGCGATAACACCATTCGAGGAGGTCAAGGCAATGACTTCATTCAAGGTGGAGGCGGTAATGACTCCCTATTAGGTGATGCAGACAATGACACGATTTTAGGCATTGGCGGTAATAACTTTATTGATGGCGGAGTGGGTAATAACTCTCTCGTAGGTGGAGGTGCTAGCGATACTTTGGCGGCGGGTGCTGGCAACAGTACGCTAGATGGTGGTGGTGGCTTCAACTATGCGAATTATGCCAACTTAACCGACGGCGTTGTTGTTACATTTACGCCTGCCAATCCTGCTGCAACCCCTCCAGTCCCTCAGTTTACGGGTACAGTCACAGGTGGCGGTGTAACCCATACCCTGAGAAATATTCAAGCAGTTGTGGGTTCGAGCGGTAATGATACGCTATCAGGGACAGGAATTGAAACCCTTCTGGGCGGTGCTGGTGATGACAGCATGGTAGGAGGCTCCTTCATGGATGGGGGAGCGGGTAACGATTACTTTGTTGGAGAAGCTGCCAACCGCATCATCCTGGGAGGCACGGGTAATGATACCCTGTCTTTCGATAATGACACGATTGCCGGTGCCAACCTTTCTATTAATGCCGATCTCAGCCTAGGTCAACTCAGAATTGGTACCTTCACCCAAACTCTCAGCAGCATTGAAGTCATTGAAGGGACTGAACAGAACGATACGATTTTAGGCAGTGCTGCCTCTGAAACGCTGTTTGGTTATGGCGGTAATGATTTGATTGCTGGGGTTGGCGGTCAAAATCTCCTCGATGGTGGAGAAGGCAACGACACCATCATCGGCGGGACAGATAATGATACCGTCATTGGCGGTCTAGGCAATGATAGCCTCGTGGGTGGAGAAGGCAATAACTCCCTAACCGGTGGAGACGGGGATGATACCCTGGTCGGTGGCTCTGGCAATGATACCTTAAGCGGTAATGAAGGGAATGACTCGCTGGTTGCTGGAGAAGGCAATAACCTGTTAGACGGGGGTGCGGGTAACAACACGCTCATCGGGGGAACCGGAAACGACACGCTTCTCAACGGGACTTATGTTGAGGGCGGAAGCGGTAATGACTCCGTTGTTGGCACGGCAACCAGTGCAACGCTAATTGGTGGTGAAGGAACTGATACCCTATCCTATGCTGGTATTGCGACTGGGCTGCAAATTAATCTTGCTGCCTCGAATGTTGTAGGCGATGGTTTCACTGACTCCATTCAAGGCTTTGAAGTGATTGAAGGTGGTACAGGAAACGACACCATCACCGGAGGAGGGCCTAGCGTTACTCTCCGAGGCGGTGCGGGTGATGATACTTACATTCTGAATGCTACTAACGCTGCTGGAACGTTAATTGACGATACGTTAGGCAACGATACTTTAGAGATTCTGGGTGTCACATTATCTTTAGAGGATACTTTACCCGCAGGAACTACAGGGGTTCTGCGAGATGGTGCCAATCTAGTCATCGATTTGAATGGAGATGGGGTTGTCAACCCAGCGACCGATCTCGTCATTGCTAACTTCTTTGACTCAGCAGAAGGTACGGCGGCAGGAGCAGGATTTATTCCTGTCTTGGATAACTTAACGGGCGAGCAGATTCTGCAAAGCTTTGATCCGGCTACTCCCACCCCCACCCCTACTCCTACCCCTGGCCCGTCTCCGACGCCATCGCCGCGTCCGGTTCCCTCGCCGGTTCCTCCGATTGTACCGCCAACCCCCACTCCGACTCCGACTCCGACTCCCCCTGGTAATGTTCCGACTTCAGGAAATGATTTCTTAGTGGGAACTGGAGGTAGCGATACGATCTCTGGTCTGCAAGGAGACGATACGATTCAAGGGGTAGCCGGTAATAATCTCTTACAGGGCAACCAAGGGAATGATTCGATTGTTGGCGGTACGGGTAACGATACCATCTATGGCGGTAAGGGATTTGATACGCTGATTGCGGGTGCAGGAAATAATGTCCTGTTTGGCGATCAAGGTAATGATTCTGTCGTGGGTGGTTCCGGTAATGATGTTCTTTACGGCAACCAAGGTAACGATACCCTGATTGCTGGAGGCGGAAATAATCTCCTATTTGGAGGTCAAGGGAATGACTCTCTAGTAGGGGGTACTGGAAACGATACGCTTGTTGGCGATTTCGGTCGAGATACTCTGGTTGGCGGTGCAGGCCCTGATGTGTTTGTTCTGCGAACTGGAACGGCGGTTGGCAATCTTGGGGATGCTGATTTGGTGGTCAATTTTGACATCAATGCTGACTTTATTGGTCTGACAGGAGGTCTAACCGCAGCAGGGGTCAGTCTGTCTGCGATTGATACCCACACTATCCTCAGTGTTGCTCAGACGGGCGCTATTTTAGGGGTTGTGGTGGAAGTCTCGCCCGATCAGTTAGCGAACCGTTTGATTTCGGTTGATGTCGGTTTGGTCTAGCGCTAATGAGTCTTGAATAAACGATTTCTATAGAGAAAAATAGGTTTATTCTCGAAGACTTGAGTTAGAGCATTAATAATCTTCTTGGAAGCGATCGCACTTTCCTAAGCAGGAGGCGATCGCTTTTTTTAAAGGGAAGAATCAGGGCAACCCTAACCCCAATTAACCGAGTTTGAAAGCTGGCGATCGCCCCTGCAAAAAACTCGCTGTGTTAATAAGAATTCATGGTATATTCAATTCAGCGTCTTTAGTTCTGAGTTTCTAATCAGCTTTACAAAAAATTTTTTGAACAAGCGGGAACAAATAGAACTCAGTAACGTCTACAGTGTAAGCCCCTCTTATAAGCAGGTTCTAAAGGGCATGGGAGTAACTTAGGTTACTGCCATTTTTGGCATGTCGGACTCGCGTAACTCATCGCTCGCCGATATTGAATTGCAACTCGTCGGCTGTGTGTAATTTTTACTGAATTGATTCCACCATTGGCTAGTGTTAGATTCAAATTCCCTAAAGTTTTGGTATTAGTTTTAGCAAATTGACTTCTCCTGCGATCGCTGCCTTTAACACCCCAGTTATTGACAAGGAGAACCTCAATTTTTGCTATAGACTAATTATTTGCTTACTTTTGCTTTAAGTTTTTGGTATCAAGGAGACAATCTAATATGTTCATCCTGGGAACAAATGGTCCTGATTTTCTCATGGGAGGAAATGGTCCAGACACCATTGATGGTCTAGCCGGTAACGACACAATTCGCGGTGGAAATCAAAATGATTCCCTACTAGGTAGTGAAGGCAACGATTCCCTCCTCGGAGAAAATGGCGAAGACATTTTGCGGGGCGGACAAGGCAACGACATTCTCTACGGCGGTAACGGTCAAGATACCCTGTTTGGAGGCGATGGAGACGATACCCTCTACGGCGGTAATGGCAAAGATAAACTGATTGGCGGTGCCGGGAACGACTACCTCTTTGGGGGAAACGGCAAAGATATCTTAATTGACGATGAAGCCAACGAAGAAAACTGCGTTGAAGGGGGTGAAGGTAACGACACCTGTATAGGCGGTAGTAAAGACGATACTGTTTTAGGTGGAGACGGTGACGATCTCTGTATCGGGGGTTCCGATGACACCTTAGATGGGGGCGACGATGGGAATGACACCTGCATGGGGCGGTACTGGAAACGATACCGTCATGGGTGGCAGTGGCGATGACCTCTGTATGGGAGGAGATGAAACCCTAGACGGCGGCGTTGATGACGGTGCAGACATGATTGATGGTGGCGCTGGCAGCGACACCTGCATGGGCGGTACTGGAAACGATACCGCAATGGGCGGCGCTGGCGATGACACCGTAATGGGTGGCGACGGCGATGACATGTGTATGGGCGACACCGACGATGATGGCGGTACCGATGATGACGGTGCAGACATGATTGATGGTGGCGCGGGTTCTGACACCTGTATGGGTGG
>NZ_JASVEJ010000011.1:0-53108 GCF_030285425.1 Geitlerinema calcuttense NRMC-F 0142
CATCCCCCCACCCTCTTCTCACTCGGAACTCAGAACTCGGAACTCGGAACTCGCTACTCTCTTCCCCACTCAGCACTCAGCACTTTCAACTCAGCACTGAAGATAAGTGACGGTCATTACGAATGTCAGGTAACGACAGACCAGAGCTAAGATAACGCAAAATAGAACTGGTACAGCAGCCAGAAATTAGATAGAAACCTTATGGATAGCAATACTTTACTCAAACAACTCCTGCTAATTGGTGTGGGGACAACCTCATTAGTGGCTGAAAAACTGCGGGAAGTCAGCGATGAGTGGGTGAAAAACGGAACCGTCAACCCCGAACAAGCAAAAGGGATGGTTGATGACCTTATGGAACGGTTAAAGACCGAACAAGGCAATTTTGATTCCCAAATGCAGCGTCAGCTCCGAAATGTGTTACAGGATCTAGGAGTACCTCGCCAATCAGAACTCGATGAGTTGCGGGGACGACTCGACCGCCTAGAACGCCAAATTCGAGATTTAGAAAATAAGCATTGGCGGTAGTTCACCCATTGTTAAGGAGTAGTTGTCGTGCGAGAAATTTTAATCAGCGTCAGCGTGATGCTGGTTTGTGTCGTTGTTCTGGTGGTCTCCCAGATTGCCAGTTTTCGCGGTGAAGCGAATGCTGCGAATATGCCCTCAGCGGGGATTGAAGATTTGGTCGTTATTGACCCAGTAGCGAGTCAAATTGTGGCCCAAGCTGCTGAAACTCTAGTTGCACCTGCTGAAGGAGAAACAATTACAACTCCTTCAGGTTTGCAATATATCGTTCTCAAAGAAGGAACTGGCGCAACCCCCAAACGGGGCGATACCGTGGTTGTACATTACACGGGTACCTTAGCTAGTAATGGCAGAAAGTTTGATAGCTCTCGCGATCGCAATCGCCCGTTTTCCTTCAGAATTGGGGTAGGGCAAGTGATTAAAGGTTGGGATGAAGGCGTGGGTACAATGAAGGTCGGCGAACGCCGCCAACTCATTATTCCCCCAGAGTTAGGCTATGGAGAACGCGGCGCAGGGGGTGTGATTCCTGCCAACGCTACGCTAGTTTTTGATGTAGAACTGCTGAGAATTAGCTAGAGATTAGCAATTTCCGTCCTATCTATACATCAGTTGCACTCCTTCTCCTCAATCCCAAGCCAAGGGGCGCTAGAGAAGGTTCTGCTTTGATTGAGGATAGCGATAGATCGAGTACAGAGATTGAGGTAGGGTTTCAATTAAGCAACCTCAATCTCTCCTTTTCTTTCTCCAACCTTCCCATTCCCAATCTCTGCACAACAGGTATTTATTAAATCTTCAACCCCTTCAACCGGGTAAATGGGGGTTTGCAACTGCGCTTCAACGTCTGCAACGCTCATATCATCGAGAAACACAGCTTCTCCCTGTTTAAGCATCACGGTGGGTAGCAGAATGCCATCGCCTAATGCTTGTCCTTGTAAAGATAAAAGCAAATCCTGACCCGTTAGCAAGCCTGTGACGGTAATCTCTCTCCCCCAATACTCGCTGCGGAGGGCGGCTAAACGCACCTCTAAGCCTTCAACTTGGTTGAGTTGGGTGACAAGGGGTGCAAAGGCTTTTTCAACCGCATTTCCCACCACCCAGGTTAAGCTACGCGGTTGAGGGAGGCGTTTGGGTAATAACGCTTTTGCCGTTTGCTGGAATTCTTTAATAAATAGACGAATAGAGCCAACCCCATTCCCAATTTGAGGATAATCTTCATAATGGGATTCCGGCGGTATGGGTTCGCCAGCAATCAGAAACCACTCGTCGGCTAACCACACTAGAGTAGAATGCAGTTTTTGCCGAAATTGAACTTGCAAGCGTTGAACTTGCTGAATCACTTCTTGGGCTTTTTCCACAGAGACGGGAATCAGTTCGTCATCGGTGGGTCGAAATTTGGTGAGACCTACGGGAACCACGGCGATAGAGGCTACGGCGGGAATTTCGCCTTTGTGGAACTGGGCTAAATCTAAGAGGGTTTTTTCCAGGTGTTCGCCGTCGTTAATTCCCGGACAAACGACGACTTGAGCATGAATTTGCAACCGTTTTTTTTGAAACCAGCGCAATTGGTCTAAAAGTTGTCCGGCGCGAGGGTTTTTTAACAGTCGCGTGCGAATTTCGGGTTCTGTGGCATGAACGGACACGTAAAGCGGAGAGAGGCGCATTTGGTCAATTCTGTCCCACTCTCTCTGGGTAAGGTTAGTGAGGGTCAGATAACTGCCGTAGAGAAAACTCAGGCGGTAGTCATCGTCTTTAAGATATAAGCTTTGACGCTTTCCAGGGGGCTGCTGGTCGATAAAGCAAAAAGGACAGCGGTTATTACACTGAATTAAGCCATCAAATAGGGCGGTTTCAAATTCGAGTCCGAGGTCTTCGTCGTAGTCTTTCTCAATTTCGAGATGGTGCGTTTTCCCGCGAGTGTCCAGCACTTCAAGTTCTAGGAACTCGTCGGCGCACAGAAATTGATAGTCAATTAAATCTCGCGGTTGCTGACCGTTGATGGAGATAATGGCATCTCCGGGTTCAAATCCCATTTCATCAGCAATGGAGTTAGGGAAGACGCGGCTAATTGTCGCTGGACGCATGGAAACAGCGCTCATGGCTGGTGGGGAAATAACAAATAATCGGCTGTTCCGATCCTAGCTGTTTTCGATCAACCCTGTGGCGATCGCGCTGAGGATAACGACGCCAAAAATTAACCGATACCAGATGAATAACCAGGTACTGCGGGTTTGCAAAAAGCGAATCAGCCAAACAATGGACAGATAAGAGAAAATCGCAGCCGACACTAAGCCGATGAAGACGTTGGCGAGGCTGTTGGTGGCAAAGCCATCTTTAAGGACGCCAACAAATTCAACAATCCCAGCTAGGGTAATGGCGGGAAGCCCTAACAGGAAGGAAAATCGCGCTGCTGTTGCGCGTTCTAAGCCAATAAATAAACCGGCGGTGATGGTGGAACCGGAACGGGAAACCCCTGGCATGAGGGCGAGGGCTTGAGCTAGTCCCATATTAATCCCGTCCCAAACGTTAAGGTCGGTAAAGTTGCGCTTGCGTTTCCCTAGGCGTTCGGCGATTCCCAATAATAGAGACATGAGAATTGAGGCGGCGGCGATCGCTGCCATGCTCCGTAGGGGAGAGTTATCATAATCGGGGACAAAGATTTTCAGCAATCCCCCGAAAAATAGAATCGGCAGAGTTCCTAAACCAATACCTAGCGCCATCTGATAGTCTTGATGCTCGTAATCTCGGCGTTGAATCGCCCCCCAAGCCCCTTGGGTAATTTGCACTAAGTCGCGCCAAAAGTACCACAAAACGGCCCCAATACTGCCCAGTTGAATCACCGCAGTAAAGGTGACGCCCGGATCTCCCCATCCTAGAAATACAGGAATAGCCTTTAAGTGAGCTGTACTGCTAATCGGGATAAATTCGGTTAACCCCTGCACCATCCCTAAAAAAGCAGCTTGCCAAATATTCATCTGTTCGCTAAGTGGCGAAATTTCAGCCGTCGGCGGTACCTGAGCGGTTGCCTTCCAGGCTTCTAAGCCCAGCAGGAACAGCGCCGTAAAGGTCGCTAAACTCGTAAGCTTTAGCGCTTGATTTCGAGTCATACTCTGTTTTTGGAAAATACTGGCCGCATTGTAATCAATTTTAAATCTCTTGCGAAACCCCCATGTATGACGATTCGGTGAAGTTTGCCGATTGGTCTTACAATAAAAATACCCCCCAGGGGGATACGGGCAAGAATCGACAAATCTGATATCTTAAAAAAGATAAACTTAAGTAACAAAAATTAAAATCGCTTTGCTTAATCACACCCCCTTTTCCGAGCTATCGACCGTCAATCGCTGGGGAAGCGATCGCAAAACCCAATGGTGGCAAACCTTAACCTATCCTGGGCCGTGGCAGGTTGGCATTGTTTCCCTACTCTTAGTTAGCGTCCCGGTTTTTTTCCAAGCGCCTCTGGTGCGCCAATTCCCAATTCTGAGTTTGCTGCTCACCTTGGGGTGGGTGGCGCTGGGGTACGTTTGGCGATCGCAAGAACAGACCGAATTGTGGGGCGATTTAATCTTAGGATTTAGCTGGAGTTGGCTGGCGGGTTCCATTTATTGGGGATGGTTGCGCTGGGAACCCCTCTTCCACCTTCCCGTAGAAGCCATTGGCGTTCCCTTCGTTCTCATCAGCCTCTGGCGTCGTTCGGGTAGCGTTGGCAACTTATTTTACCTCGGCTCCTTATTCGGCACCGCCGTCACCGATATTTATTTTTACCTTGTTAATTTAATTCCGCACTGGCGTCAACTCATGCAAGTTGAGCCAGAACTAGACTTGATTCGTCCCATCTTTAAAAATGCGATCGCTCAAATTCAAACCCCTTGGGGCCTCAGTTGGGCGATCGCGCTGATCGTCATTTTACTGCTAGCAGGACTTTTGCCCCTGCGTTCCAAAAAGTCTTACTGGTGGGCATTCGGTGGAGCAGTCTTGAGTACAATTTTAGTGGATAGTCTTTTCTGGGTTGCAGCTCGATCGGCAGCATGAAGTCAAGAGTCGGTTAAAGGTTATAACAGAATTGCGTGTTGTCATCGCCCTCATGCAACCTGAACGTCTAACCCGATCGTCTTGAACCCCGTAAACCATCCCCAACTCAGTTCAAGAGGCGGTTTCCCCAAGTCAGTCTCAAAACCTCACCCTTTGAGGCTTCGCGAGATTGAAAAAGGAAACCCAATTCCCTTTTGAACCCCCTCCCCCTAGCACTGACAGGAATGGATGTGTCAGGATGCATCATAGGGAAACATTCTCTAATGACTCAGCCCTCAGTGACTCTAGAATCCAATCCTCATCTCGTCCTGCAAACCGACTCAGGAAAGCGCTATTTACCCCTAGTTGGTAGTAACTGCTGGACGATTGGTCGAAGTGAAGATAATAACTTGGTTCTCTCCGATCCGTGGATCTCGCGCAACCACGCGATGTTGCAATGTACAGAAACCGGAGACTACTACCTGATCGATCTAGGCAGTCGAAATGGCTCGTTTGTCAACGGACGCCGAGTCAGCGTTCCCGTCACCCTCAAACATGGCGATCGCCTCACCTTCGGTCAAACCGAATTGGATTTTTATTGTCCTTCAGTTCCCAACAACCCCAGCGACGCAATGGGGTTAGATTCTGGAGAATTTAATGCCACCGCCACGCTACACGTCCGCCGCCTCATTTCAGTTGTCGTTGTCGATATTCGCAACTTCACCGTCTTAACCCGCCAACTCGACGAAACGGTTCTTTCCGAAATGATTGGCAGTTGGTTCCGCCATGCGGGCAATATTATCCGCCAGCGCGGGAGCTGGGTCGATAAATATATTGGCGATGCGATCATGGCCGTCTGGTTTCACGGCACTCAAGGCGTTAACCAAGAAGAACTCTTCCGCATTCTCCACGCCTTAAGCGATCTGCATAAAATGACTGAGGAATTGACCACCCGCCATCCCCTCCCCTTCCCCCTTCGCATTGGCGCGGGTTTGAACACGGGGTATGCAATGGTGGGGAATACAGGTAGCGGCGATCGCCCCGACTATACCGCCCTAGGCGATACCGTCAACTCTGCCTTCCGGCTAGAAACCTGTACTAAACAAATCGGTCAAGATGTAGCACTCGGTAAGACGACTTATCAATATTTAGCCAGTTTTAGCGCCGATCCCACTGGATTCGCCGAATATTCAGTCAATCTCAAAGGTTACGAAACCCCAACAATTACCTATGCCTGCTCGTTTGACGACCTTGACAAATTTTTATTAACCCAGGAAACTCCCGAATCTGAACAACAAGAGCGCTGAAATTGTACAGATGAGTCCGATAATAGATCGATATATATTCGCAATCCAGTGTCCAGATTACACTTTAATTGTTGGGAGGGATCGATTTAATGAGACGCTTTGCTTGCTGGGTATCGATAGTAATCATGGCAGTCGCTTGTCTTAACTTGACCAGCGTCGGTCGTGCCAATGCCCTAACCTTGTCAGATGTACGCTTGGGTAGCTCCACGGTACTGGCCGCAGAAGTCACCCCACTCCGCAATAAGGCGGACGAAAAGCTAGCAACCGAGTTTGGCAAGAAAATTGATTTAAATAACACCAATGTCCGCGCGTTCCGGCGGTATCAAGGGATGTACCCCACGCTTGCCGCTAAAATTGTGGAGAATGCGCCTTACGATAGCGTTGAATCTGTTCTGAAAATTTCTGGCTTGAGCGATCGCCAAAAAGAAATTTTGCAACAAAATTTGGATAACTTTACCGTGACCCGCGTTGAAACCGTTTTCACGGAGGGAGACGATCGCATCAATAACGGAATTTACGACTAATCGCTAACCTTAAAGGGCGGGCTTTGAGTCCGTCCTTTCTCTGAACCCTTTTTACTGCTGAATTTAGCCCTTGAACGCCAATATTCCTCAGCCGCAGCTCTCTGACTTGTATGACGCCCTAGTAGTCGGAGCAGGTGCGGCTGGCTTGTATGCTGCCCTGTGTTTGCCTCGTCACTATCGCGTCGGTTTAATTAGTAAAGATGCCCTAGCGCTCTCAGCTAGCGACTGGGCGCAAGGGGGAATTGCTGCCGCGATCGCCCCGGAAGATTCCCCAGAATTACATATTCACGATACGCTGCAAGCCGGAGCGGGTTTATGCGATCGCGAAGCGGTGGAATTTTTAGTTCGCCACGCGCCCCAATGTATTGAATCTCTAGTGAACTTAGGGGTCGAGTTCGATCGCCACGGAACGCAACTGGCCCTGACGTTAGAAGCCGCCCACTCTCGCCGCCGCGTCTTACACGCCGCCGACACCACTGGGCGCGCCGTCGTCAGTATTTTGGGCGAACGGGTTTTGCAATGTCCCCACATCACCACCATCCCGGAAGCCTTTGCCCTCAGTTTATGGCGGCATCCCCAGACGGGGGCTTGTCAGGGGGTGAGCGTGGCTTATCAAGGTCAAATTCGCTGGATACGCTCTAGGGCAGTAATTTTAGCGACGGGAGGGGGCGGACAGGTGTTTGCCCAAACCACAAATCCCGCCTTGAGTACCGGGGATGGCGTGGCGATCGCCTATCGGGCGGGTGCCTTATTGCGAGATCTAGAGTTTTTCCAATTTCATCCCACCGCCCTAACCAAACCTGGGGCCCCGCATTTTTTAATTAGCGAAGCCGTGCGCGGCGAAGGAGCGCATTTAGTCGATGCTCAAGGGCGGCGTTTTGCTTTTGACTATCACCCCCAGGGGGAACTTGCCCCCAGGGATGTGGTCAGTCGTGCAATTTTTAGCCACCTACAAGCCACCTCAGCGCCTCATGTGTGGTTAGACTTACGCCCCATTCCCCGCGAAACGATTCAAAAGCGTTTTCCCAATATCTTTCAGGTTTGCCAACATTGGGGAATTGATATTTTTTCAGAGCCGATCCCCGTGGCACCGGCTGCCCATTACTGGATGGGGGGCATCGCCACCGATCTGCAAAGTCGCACCTCAATTCCGGGCTTATATGCGGTGGGTGAAACGGCGAGTACGGGGGTGCATGGTGCCAACCGATTGGCGAGCAATTCTCTGTTAGAGTGTGTTGTATTCGGCGCTCAGTTAGCGCATCTAGAGTTATTGCCCCTGTTAGAAGACGAAACCCAACAGAAGGTAGAGGTACCGTTAGAGGCATTGCCTGCACCAGCGCAACTTGAAGCGATCGCAACTTCGCTCAAGGCGTTGATGTGGCAAAGTGCGGGAATTTGTCGTTCGGCTGAGGTGTTAGAAGCGGCGATCGCCAAACTCTCAGGGCTGCAACAAGAGTTTGAGCAACTGCCAAGCACGCAATTTTTCCAAAATCTTCAGCCGGGAACCCTCGTCCAGTTTCCCTCTCCAGAGTGCGATCGCACGTTACGACTGTGGGGAGAAACGTGGAACCTCTTGGAAATTGGTCAGCTTATTCTTAAAAGTGCCGTATTTCGGCAAGAAAGTCGCGGCGGTCATTATCGATCCGACTTTTCTCAAACCTCTGCGGCGTGGCAAACGCACACGCTTATCCAAAATTCTCGCTGGTGGCAATCGGTTCCCATTCCCGATTAAACAGCTTGGAGCAAGAACTACATCGTACCGGAACTGTCGCTGCTGTCGGGTCTACCGTTATCGGGGGGTTCATAATTGCGTAAGCCATTCCCGATCGTCTGTTGGAGTTGGAAATCGGAAGTTTCCGCAAACTGCAATTGGTGGGGGGCTGCCCACGCATTGCCAACAGCCATCGCTTGAAAACTGAGCGCCAGTGCCAGTGTTCCTGTAAGCCTTAGTAAAGTGCCTGTAATGTGCATGACTGTAGGCCAATGACTCCTTCGATTATTATATCAGTACATCCACTGAAGTCGATAAAATCCGTAAATGTACGGTAGCTGTTTCGAGCAACTTATCAATACTCAATACTTCAGGGTTTTTTGCTCTGATTCGGGACAAAATTGAGGGACTTTTATAAAGTCTTGTTGAAAGCGAACGATCGCGATCGGAAAATACGGGAACCAGCGCGATCGCCGATGACTTCAGCCCCTAACTTGCAACCGTTACAGCTCGGACTGATTTTGGCTATGGCATTCCGAATCATTCGGATGTGGCAGCCTCGCGCGATCGCAATCCGAGGCATTAGGAAGATTGTGCCAGAATTCGTAGCGATTTTTCCCTAGATCTTTGGCTCGGTACATGGCCGTGTCAGCACATTTAATTAAATTCTCTATCTTCTCGGCATCCACCGGATAGAGACTAATTCCGATGCTCGTAGTCACTGATAGGGTTTGACCGTTAATCGAAAAACTTTGCATCAAGGTGGATAAAATCTTGTCAGCCACCCTTGCTGCATCCGCAATTGTGGGAATTTTAGGCAAAATCACCGTAAATTCATCGCCGCCAAACCGAGCCACGGTATCGCTACTCCGCAAGCATCCCGTTAAGCGCAGCGCCACCGCCTTTAAGAGCATATCGCCGCCATCGTGACCCAGCGTATCATTAATATCCTTAAAGCCATCCAAGTCTAGAAATAAAATCGCAATCCAATGATGGTTTGCTTCCGCCTCGGCGATCGCCTGCGTTAAATTCTCTTCAAACAGCTTGCGATTGGCCAGTCTCGTCAAATTGTCGTGGTAGGCTAAATAGCGCATTTGGTTCTGGGAAACCTTTAACTCCTCATTCGAGAGCTTCAACTCTTCTTCCCGGCGCTTGCGTTGCGTAATATCGCGCATCACCCCAACCAAAAACAAATTCCCAGCAGCATCTTGGTGTAGCGATCGCTTTGTGGCAATTAAATGCGTCACCCCCCGCGCATCAGTCAGCGACTCTTCGCTTTCTTGCGACTCGTGGGTGAAAAAGGTCTCCTCATCGTGTTGGCGAAAAGCCTCAGCCTCTCGCCGAGAAAAGACATCGCGATCCGATTTCTCCAGCAAAGCTTCGAGGGGATAGCCAATCAAGTTACAGTAAGCTTGGTTGAGGACAACCCAGCGATGGTTTTTATCCTTGACGAAGACCGGATCGGGAATCGAATCGATTACCTTATGTAAAAACTCTTTGGAACGGTTTAACTCTTCCTTTTGGTGAGCCAAATAACTGATGATGAAGATGGCCGATCCGCTCAAGGCGATCGCGGGTGGCACAAAAGGCAGCCACCACCCCACCAAAAAGGCAGCATAGCACGCGCCCGTTAACCCCAAAAGAGCGGTAAATAAGTGCAACCCCAAACGCTGGGGCGAACTAATCGACCAACTAAAACTCGCGCCCAAATACGCCCAAACCAATATCCACAGCCATTCCAAGGGATTGGGGAGCGTTTGTAAAATGGGGCGATCGTACAGGGCAACATCCAGAATTTGGCTGATAAAGTTAGCCTGTAATTCCACCCCCGATACAGCTTTTTTAGAGACGATTAACCCGTTACTATAGGGAGTGCGAAAAAAGTCGCGCAAGCGAGTAGCCACCGAACCGATCAACACAATGCGATCGCGCAATAAATCGGCCTCAACCTTGCCCTCAATCACATCCATCATGGAAACGCGGGTATAGGTTTCCGCCGGCCCGCGAAAATCCGCTAAGATTTGATAGCCTTTATCATCAACGCGTACGTAACCCCCATCATTAGAGCGGAAGGGACGAAAAACGCCCTCGCCCAATTGCAGATACTGGGGATTGCTCTGAGCCGGCATTGGAGTAATGCCATAGTGCTGAAGATACAGAAAAGCGATCTTGAGAGCAAAGCTGGTGCGAGCTTTACCATCGATATGCATGTAAAGGGTATTGCGCCGAACCGTGCCATCTGGATCGGTGACAACGTTATTAAAACCCACGCGACGATCTTTAACCAGGCTTTGGGGTGCAGGCACTCCAGACCAATACGTATCCGCTAGCCACTCAATGCCAATCAGATTGGGTAAGCTTCCCATCACTTCCTGAAGCTCGGCATGACCTGGTTCAATGGGCAAGTCGCGGTAGATATCTAAGCCAATTACCTTCGGTTGATAGCTGGCAATGGCTGTCAGCAGGTCTGCCATTACGGCGTCAGGAATGGGCCAGGTGCCGATGGTTTGCAAGTCGGCTTCATCAATGCCCACAATAACGATACGTTCGTCCTGCGGTGGCGTGGGGCGAAGGGTGTAGAACTGATCGAGGGCTGTCCATTCACTGGCCTGAAGTAGCCCCATAAAGCGGAGCAAGATCGTTAAGCCCGTAATTCCAAAGGAGGTGAAGAAAACGCGTCGTTCTTCACCCCCCTGATGTTTCAAACTAGCCCAAAAGCGCTTGGCTTTTTTGCCTAGCTTCATATTGGTTTAGACAAAACTGGAATGATTCAATCGTAAACTGATTTTTGGAGATTGCGAGATACCCTGGAAAGCGTTGCAACTTGAGCGCAACTTTGAAGTTTTAGTATAACTAGCTTTTCTGGTAACTGGCACCTTCAACGCTTGAGAAATCCACTTCCTCACTTAACGGGTGACGCTGGTCGAGGGGCGCAGGGCGACCGGAACTTCTGACTCAATTTGCACCTGAACGATAGTCGGCTGTTGAGGTCCAGTCTGGGAGAACTGTATGGGTTTGGATTTGTGTTGACCGGCAATGAGAGCGACAGCCACGGTGAAAGCGATCGCGTGGAGAGCCGTAGAACTTTTAACCGGAAGTAAGCGAGCCATAACAGTTCCCCGTCACACAGAGTCTATAACTGTTATCGCATTGCGGTCTTCCCCCAAGCTGTGATATGAAAAAGTTAACTTTTGTGATTCGAGTCACACCAGGGGTTGATTTCACATCCACCTCAAGGGGGAATTCTGCTCTGTACCTAGCGCAGGAAGTTGCGCGGCCCTTGGTAGCCCGATAGTTGCGCGAGCGACTCTAGGCTCTGAACGCCGGGATACATCTGTCCGCGAATTTCCCAGGTGGGGAAGCCGGTAATGCCTTGAGAACGACAGAGTTCCATTTGGGAGTTTTGACCGTCAGCCGCACATTCAACGTAATTAATCAGTTGAGCGGCTTCTCTGCCAAACAGTTCTTTTTGGTCGTGGCAGTGGGGACACCAATAGGCCCCGAATTCTCGCGCCCCAATTTCGCTGAGGTGGCGTGCTAGGGCAATTTCTGCCTCGCCTGAAACGGTGGTGACGGGTGGAGGCGTTCTTGCATCTTGCTGTTGAGCTACGGGCGGTTGGTTAACGTTGGCATATAAACCTAATGCACCCAATAGAACCACCATCCCCACAATAATTCCGGTAAACAACAACTGGCCGACATCTTCCCAGGCATGACCCACAATTGTGAGGACAAACAGCGCTAGGGAGAAAATTGCGGAAGCAACGCAGTACGGGCAAAATGCCTGAACAACCGCTGCCATAATGTACATCAGATAGGCGCTACCCACGAGCATGGCGGTTGCGCCAATAAACAGGAGAAACCAAGTTGATTTTTCGAGTTGTGATCGCCGTTCTTTCTGAGTTTCGGCATTGACGAGCAAAGGGGCGATCGCCAACAGCCCCATTGTCAAGTAACCTAAAAAGCCAAATAAGGTCAAGGGAATGCCCATAACCATTGCGTAGGGACTGGTGAGGACCAGTTCGCAGCCAGTAGTGGGACAGACTGCTGATGCATTGCCCGTCAGTTCTGCAACGGTGAGAAACGCTGTTTCTAGGGCACCTAATGTTGCGATCGCCGCTAGAGCGGGACGCGACCAACGATGAATCCAGGGAGTAGAACGCCGACGCCTCATAATACCTTGCTCAAATCATTCAGTTTGCAATTGCTTCCAGTTCAGACCTATTGTACTAAAAGGTCTAGGGTTGCTCGTTTGTTAAAAATTGCGCGACCCTCTATAGCCAGATAAGGTGGCTAGCTTTTCTAACGATTGAGTGCCTAAATACAGTTCGCCATTAATGATCCATGTGGGAAAGGCGCGGATGTTTGCTGCTTGACACAAGGCGGGTTGAGGGTTTTCTCCTTGGGCGTCGCATTCAATGTAAGGCAACTGACGAGCCGCTTCGCGACCAAAGAGCCTCTTTTGATTGGTGCAGTGAGGGCACCAGTAAGCCCCATACATTTTCGCACCACTTTGGGCGAGATGTTCCGCCAGAGCAATTTGAGCGGGGTTGGAGGGGTTGGCAATGAGATCGTCAACTCGGTTAGAAGATTGGGCTTGGGCGACGGGAAATCGCGCGCCGATCGCAACGCCTACGGTTACAGCTAGGGCGATCGCGCCAAGACTCAACGGGACAATCAATTGGCGGGTTGCCCGCCCCTTGCTCCGGGATGAAGCTTGTTGCTCTTGCATGGCCAATTCCTCAACGTGAGTGCAGGGTACCTGATGGGTTGACGCTTCTGGGTTAGAAGTGTTGCCATCTGTTGTTGATTGTATCGAATCGCTTTCACTCCGAATAAGACGGAATTGGCACGCTAGAGGCGGGGGCTGTATTTTTGGCAGTAACTCCGCGACGCATGGCTTCTACAAAACGACTCACCCGAATGGGGTCGATGGGTTGGTCAATGCGTCCGTGCCGTTTGAGGGAACTTGATACAATGGCACCATCGGCGGCAGAAATCAGGGTGGAAATATTTTCCCAGTTGGCACCGCTACCAATAAAGACTGGCGTGCCTTTAGCAGCGGCGCTGGCAAGTTCGAGGTCTTCGAGGCTGGGCGGGCTGCCCGTTGCCCAACCGCTGAGAATCACGCCATCGGCTAACCCGCGCTCAATGGTTTCTTGAACGGCGGTGGTTAAATTCGGCGATCCCAAGGGTCGGGCGTGCTTCACCAGGACATCGGCCAAAATCTTAACGTTGCTATCGAGTTCGCGGCGATAGCGCATCAGTTCGCGGGCGGGTCCTTCTATTAGCCCCTGATCGGTCGCCATTACACCCGTAAGGACGTTGACGCGCACAAAAGCGGCCCCCGTACAACTGGCGATCGCCAAAGCGCTGTGGGCGTCATTTCGCAAGACATTGACTCCAATCGGCAGCGTCACCAGGTTCATGATCCGATCGACTATTAAGGTCATCGCACTCACAACTGCTGGATCGACGCTCTCTTTTGCGAAGGGCGCATCGAAAAAGTTTTCTACAATAATCCCGTGAACGCCACCAGAGGCTAAAGCAGTGGCTTCTTGCTCGGCTCTGGCGATCGCACTTTTCAGGTTTCCTCCCCAACGCGCCGAGGTGGGGAGGGGTTGTAAATGAACGACACCGATGATGGGATTCGGCGTTTTAAATATCTGATTTAAGTCCACTGATTTACCGTTCGGACTCGCTGACCAAAAAACGAAGGAAAAAGGTACTGAACAGTTCCAAGCATTCCATAAGGCAAACTCGCTTACCCGTCCCAGGACCCAGGTAAACTGGGCGTACAGCTCTCTGCTTTCATCGAACCTCCCAGTTGGGAAATGAACCTCCTTGGAATGTGCTGTTTCACGTTTTAGTTGACCTTTTTACAACAAGCAGCATCGGACTTTTTCGATTCAACAAATTCAAAGAATTTCTCGATCTCGAAGGGATACGACTAGCCTAATTGTACACGATGCGGCGATCGAATCCGACGAGAATCTAACTAAAGATTCCTAGACTCTGGGCAAGCCCCCCGGTAGAATTGGGGCAGTTTCAGCCCATCCGATCTCCAACTGTGGGGATCGCTGTTTGCGAGAAATCCCGTGAAATTCCTATTTGTGACTGATTTGGACAATACCCTCGTTGGGGATGATGCGGCTTTAGCCTTCCTCAACGACCGACTGTCGAGTTACCGCCAAGAGTATGGTACAAAGATCGTTTATTCAACTGGGCGATCGCTGGTCTCTTACAAGCACCTGCGATCGGAAAAACACTTGCTCGATCCCGATGCCCTCGTCACGGCGGTTGGGACTGAAGTTTACCTCAATCCCCAGGATGAAACCCCCGATTCTCAATGGTCGCAACAACTTTCGCCGGGATGGGATCGCGCGCGAGTCCTAGAGACAGCCGGCCAGTTTGCAGACTTGTTAGCTCAACCCGACTCGGAGCAACGACCGTTTAAGGTGAGCTATTTTTTAAGCGAAACTGTTGCCCCTGAAGTTCTTCCCCGGCTCGAAGACAAGCTCAAGGAACAAGACCTCAACTTTAAGCTAGTCTACAGCGGTGGTAAGGATTTGGATATCCTACCGGAAAAAGGAGATAAGGGGCTAGCGATGCAGTTTCTCCGGCAAAAATGGCAGATTCCCCCGGAAAAAACTGTGGTCTGCGGCGACTCTGGGAATGATATTGCCTTGTTTAGCGTCGGGACAGAACGCGGCATCATTGTTGGAAATGCCCTTCCTGAATTGCGCCAATGGCATGAAGCCAATGGAACGGACTATCGCTATTTAGCTCAAAAAGCCTGTGCTGCCGGAATTTGGGAAGGTTTGCAATACTTCGGCTTTATCCAATAGGGATCTTCATCTAGGCTTTGATTGAAGCGTTTCTCGATCGGGGAAGCGCTTTTCGCGTGCCATAGAGTAGGATTGGAGCTGATTGACGATGCTGTCGTCGGTTGGATTAGCGTTAGCGAAACCCAACAGCAGCCAGGGTTGTGTTAAGTTTCGGATCTCAACCCACCCTACGCGACGATCTCGATTGTCAGTCAACCAGGGATTGGAGTCTTGCGCCATTATGTTTCTATGATTAGCTATCTCAAAGGTACTGTTGCAGAAATTCAGCAAAATAAGGGCAATCGGGTTGTCTTGCTGCTAGAAGTCAACCAGATGGGTTATGAACTGCAAATTTCTAAGCGTTTGGCGCAGCAACTTTCTGAAGCAGCGGCGGAGATGGTGCAAGTCTACACCCACTATCAGATCCGCGAAGACCAACCAATCTTATATGGGTTTGCCTCCTCTGCCGAACGAGATTTATTTCGCCAACTGGTTAGCGTCAATGGAATTGGCTCGCAGTTAGCGATCGCGCTTTTAGATACGCTAGGCTTACAAGACCTCGTTCAGGCCATTGTCACCGGGAACGTCAAGCAATTGGTCAGAACCCCAGGAGTAGGGAGTAAAACCGCAGAACGAATTGCCTTAGAATTGCGGACTAAGCTGGCTCAATGGCGGATGCAAACCGGGGTTTCTATTCCCACAACCGTGTCGCTGTCTCCCACCCTCCTAGAAGATGTAGAAATGACCTTGTTGGCGCTAGGGTATACCAGCCAAGAAATTACCCAAACCTTACAATCTCTCAGCCAGGAACCGGAGTTATCGGGCAATCAGGATGCTGAGGATTGGATTAGAAGCGCGATCGCTCATTTAAGCTAGAAAACGAGTATTCTCCACGCCTCAAACTTCCTGCACAGGATAGAGCTATTCCTGGTGTTTAGGGGTACCTAAAACTTATTTCTTCAGAATGATGTGCCTTTCTGGGAGTGCCAACGACAATACAGATATTCACTCGTTAAGTTTTCAGCGCTCGCTATGGCTTCCATCGAATTTAAGTTATTTGCTCCCTATAATAAAGGTGCTGCTTTAGTCGGTTCGTTTTCGGATTGGGAAGAAATCCCAATGGAAAAAGACGACAAAGGATATTTCAGAACCCAAGTAGAACTCAAAGACGGCGAGTATCAATACAAGTTTCGCGTTCAAACAAAGTCTTGGTTCTTTGAACCCGATGAATGGGTAGATGTTAACGATCCCTACGCCACAGATATTGATAACCCAACGCAGAACTGTGTTGTTCGCGTGAAGGACGGTCAAAGAATTACAGATACCTATGTTTGGCAAAATGATGACAAGGATTTGCCTCCCGACCATGCTTTAGTAATTTATGAAATGCATGTGGGTGATTTTTCTGGGGGAGAAGACGATCCTTACGAACGAGGCAAATACAAACACGTTATTGAAAAGTTAGATTATCTCTGCGACCTAGGGATTAACGCCATTGAACTAATGCCCGTTAAAGAATATCCCGGAGATTACAGTTGGGGATATAACCCGCGCTACTTCTTTGCTACAGAATCGAGTTATGGCACAACAGAAGGCTTAAAGCGTTTAGTCGATGAATGTCATGCTCGCGGTATTCGCATCATTATGGATGGGATTTACAACCATTCAGAAGCCGAAAGCCCCTTAACTCAAATCGATCACGACTATTGGTATCATCACTCTCCCCGCGATCCTGATAATAATTGGGGGCCGGAATTTAACTACGAGCATTACGACGAAAATCTCGATATCAAACCAGCTTGGCAGTTTATTGGAGATACCGTCCGTTTCTGGGTTCAGGAATATCATATTGATGGCATTCGCTTCGATGCAGCGCGACAAATTGCCAACTACGATTTTATGCACTGGATTGTAGAAGAAGCCAAAAAAACGGCAGGCTCAAAACCTTTTTATAATATTGCCGAGCATATTCCAGAAACAACCAGCATTACCAACTTTGATGGCCCAATGGATGGTTGCTGGCATGATAGCTTCTACCATTGCGTACTCGAACATATCTGCGGCGATACGTTTGACCTCGAACGCTTAAAAGATGTGATTGACTGCAAGCGTCAAGGATTTTTGGGCGCTACCAATGTCGTGAATTACTTAACCAATCACGACCATAATCATGTGATGGCAGAATTAGCAGAACGCGACATCTTTGACGAAGCAGCGTTTAAGCGGGCAAAATTAGGAGCAGCGATCCTGATGACCGCAGTAGGCGTTCCTTTAATTTGGATGGGCGAAGAGTTTGGCGAATTTAAACATAAAACAATTGACCAGGCTAAAATTGATTGGACGCTGCTTCAGCACGAGAATAATCAAGGTTTGCTGAACTACTACAAAGGTTTGATCGATCTTCGCAAACACAATCATGCTCTCTATACAGAGAATATTGAGTTCTTCTACGAAAATGCTGAAGATCGAGTGTTAGCCTATACCCGCTGGAATGACGAAGGTTCTCGCGTTGTAGTGGTGGCGAACTTCTCCGATAGCTTCCGCGCTGGCTATACTATTCCTCATTTTCCCGAAAATGGGACGTGGCACGAATGGACGGGAGATTATGATATTGAGGCAGGCGATAATCAAATGATGATGGACTTGCCAGAATACGAAGCGAAAGTTTTTGTTTGGCATTAGTTTTGCAAGTTTAATCTGAATTTAGTGTTTGGGCAGCGATCCTCAAAAGATGTAGGATCGCTGCCTAGCGTTTGGCTATGGGGCTGCTACAGCATTTTTGGGCAATTTCTTTAAATTCCCTTACCCCAGGCAAATAAAGCGCGATCGCACCCTCTCTCAGCCCGCCAAAAAAACCAGACCCCTATTGAACGCCACCCCAAGGATTGTGGTATGATACTAAATTGCTGCGTTTTCGTAGATAGATACCCATGACTTTGCCGCAAGAGCGCAAACACGAGATTATTTCGGAATTCCAAGTTCACGAAACCGACACTGGATCGGCTGACGTGCAAATTGCCGTTCTCACCGAACGGATTAACCGCCTGAGTACCCATCTCAGAGCCAATAAAAAAGATTATGCTTCGCGCCGGGGCCTGCTGAAAATGATTGGTCAGCGCAAGCGTTTACTGGGCTACGTGCAACAGCACGATCAAACTCGTTATAGAGAACTGCTAGGTCGTTTAAACATTCGCGGATAAACAGGGGTATTGCTTATGTCCCCGCAAAAAGATCGCGAGACTTCCCAGAGCGATCGCTTGCCCTTTGAACCCAACCGTCGCAAAAAGCCAGCGAAAACCGCCTCAGACGCTTCTAAAAACAGCGCTCCAGAGGCGGTGGCTACCCGGAATCAGCCCAAAAGCCGAAGCGCTGCGGGGAGCGATCGCTCCTCAAGTCGCACGATTCCAGAAGTGGTGAGCAAACGCATGGTGCGCCGGATGGCAACGCTGAGTGGAGTTCCCTTTGGACTAGCAATCTCAACTTTTTTTGCAAGTTACTGGATTGTCACCCAAACCGAGTTTCCGCTCCCTCATGTGGCTGTTGTCTTAGTGAGTATGGGATTCTTTGGACTCAGCGTTTTAGGCCTGAGTTACGGCGTTCTCTCTGCCTCCTGGGATGAACAAGCACCGGGAAGCCTTCTAGGTTGGCAAGAATTTACGACGAATTTTGGCAGAATGACCGCAGCTTGGCGGTCAAGCAAACAAAATGAATAAATCCGCTCGGTACTGGATGCGCGGCGACTTCTTGCAGATGAAGCTTTGTTGTCTTGTGCCGAGCTTCCCATTTTAAGGTTAAATCAAATTCAGTTAGACCCCTTAAAAATAAAGCCTAATTACTCAATAGGGAAAGTCAAACATGATTGTTGTCATGAAAAGCGGCACCCCAGATGCCGAAATTACTCGCGTTAGCGACGAACTCGGAACTTGGGGCCTCTCTCCAGAAAAGATTGTTGGTCAGCACAAAGTTGTGATCGGGTTAGTGGGCGATACCGCCGATCTCGATCAAGAGCGGATTCAAGAATTGAGTCCTTGGATCGAGCTAGTCTTGCGGGTTGAACAACCCTTTAAACGTGCCAGCCGCGAATATCGGCATGGCGAACCGTCTGAGGTGATCGTGCAAACGCCAAATGGCGCGGTTCCTTTTGGCGAACATCACCCCCTCGTTTTCGTGGCTGGGCCTTGCTCAGTTGAAAACGAAGCGATGATTGTTGAAACTGCCGTGCGGGTGAAGGCTGCGGGCGCTCAATTCCTGCGGGGAGGCGCTTATAAGCCGCGTACTTCTCCCTATGCGTTCCAAGGCCACGGCGAAAGCGCTCTAGAGCTACTAGCCGCCGCTCGCGATGCGTCTGGCTTGGGGATTATTACCGAAGTCATGGATACGGCTGATATTGAGAAGATTGCGGAAGTTGCAGATGTGCTGCAAGTCGGCGCGAGAAATATGCAGAACTTCTCGCTGCTCAAGAAAATTGGCGCTCAAGAAAAACCCGTCCTGTTGAAGCGGGGGATGTCGGCGACGATTGAAGAGTGGTTAATGGCAGCCGAGTATATTATGGCCGCAGGCAACCCCAATGTGATTTTATGCGAGCGGGGCGTGCGGACGTTCGATCGCCAGTATGCCCGCAATACGCTGGATTTATCGGCAATTCCAGTCTTGCGCGAGTTAACTCACCTGCCGATTATGATCGATCCCAGTCATGGGACGGGTCGCTATCAGTATGTCCCGGCGATGGCCAAGGCGGCGATCGCCGCCGGAGCTGATTCGCTGATGATTGAAGTTCACCCCAACCCGGCTAAGGCGCTTTCCGATGGCCCGCAATCCCTGACGCCGGAACGCTTCGATCGATTAATGCAAGAGCTATCGGTGATTGGGAAAGCCGTAGAACGCTGGCCCCAACCCGCTCCCGTTCTAGCTTAGTCGCCTAAAGATTGAACTGCGATAACCGTCAATGGCTGCAACAGACTGCGGAAATTGACGGTTTGTTTATGGTTGACTTTTACTTTTGGTAAAATCAACTATAATTAAGTCATATTCCTTTACACTGTTGGTGACAACTCGCTTTGTTTACAACTGCACTTCCCCAACGCCCCCTGACTCAAACTCGCGATCTCCCGAAGGATCTGTTTAGCGCGATCGCGGATCTTAAGCGGGAACTCAATGCTATTGTTCTAGCCCATTATTACCAAGATCCAGATATCCAAGACATTGCGGACTTTATTGGGGACTCTTTAGAACTCTCTCGCAAAGCTGCCAACACCGAAGCCGAAGTTATCGTGTTTGCGGGCGTCCACTTCATGGCGGAAACGGCTAAAATTCTCAATCCCCATAAGCTAGTCTTGCTTCCCGACTTAGAGGCGGGTTGTTCCTTAGCCGACAGTTGTCCTCCCGACGAATTTGCAGCCTTTAAAGCGGCTCATCCCCATCATCTGGTGATTTCTTATATCAATTGCTCGGCTGCGATTAAAGCCATGAGCGATATTATCTGTACTAGCTCCAATGCGGTGAAGTTAGTGAACCAAATTCCCAAAGATCAACCCCTAATCTTTGCACCCGATCGCAATTTAGGTCGGTACGTGATGCAACAAACCGGGCGCGAGATGGTGTTGTGGCAAGGAAGTTGCATGGTTCACGAAACCTTTTCGGAAAAGAAAATGGTTCAGCTTCAGGTGCAATATCCCGATGCCGAAATTATCGCGCACCCGGAATGCGAGCCTGCTGTTCTACGCCACGCCAACTATATTGGCTCCACTTCCGCTTTGTTGAAGTACGTGCAAACCAGCGCCAGTCCATCCTTTATTGTGGTGACAGAACCGGGCATTATCCACCAAATGCAAAAGCAGACGCCAAATAAGCAGTTTATTCCGGCACCCCCGTTGAATAATTGTGCGTGTAATGAGTGTCCGCACATGAGGTTGAATACCCTAGAAAAGTTGTATCTGGCGATGAAAAATCGCCAACCCGAAATTACCCTACCCGAAGAGACTCGCTTGGCGGCGTTACGTCCTATCCAGCGAATGTTGGAAATGAGCGCTTAAGTTAAAATGCTCCCTGAGCATTCCTCAGCCATCGGCTCAGGGAGGATTTCCTATTGATTCATAAATTCTTCTAACTTATGAGTCAGCGTTTCAATAATGCCTTCAGAACTTTCTAAATCGGCGATCGCCTCTTGTTCGATCCGATGAACTACGTCTGGGGGCAAATTTAATAGCTCAGTTAACTTGCGATAAGCTTGGGCTTCATCTGCATTAATTTTAGGTTCGTCAGGTGTTCTAGCACTCGCCGCAATCACTTCATATCCTAATTTCAAAACCAATTCGCGTTCGGCTGGGGTTTCTAACTTAGGAATTAACTCTTCTAAAGGCAAGTTTTGCATCATATAATCGCGCAATTCTTGCTTAATTTGCTCTTGATGATTGCCCATTCCAAATAACTGGCTAAAGCGATCTAACATCAGATCGACTTCTTCAGTAGCCAGTTCGCCATCAGACCACGCCATTGAAGTCACAACCCGTAGTAAAGTCATTTGACGCGGCGTAATCGGTGGAGGAGGCGGAGGGGTCATGGTCATGATTGGTACCGTTATGCGATAGCCAACACGGTATCACATCCCCTTTAAGCAAAAGATACAGGTTGAACAGAGAAACGGACGTTCGCTGTACCCTCCGCTTTGGGTTTTAAAGCTTCAGAAAAACTTTAGGAACTTGTTAAGGGATGTTATCGCCAAGCCTCAACCTCCGCAACTATCCTTTGGTTAATAGTCGGTTGAGGTTAGGCAACACTCTTGAGAGGGACTCCTAGCCAACCTTGAAACAGTTCTTGCTGTTGAGGGGTTGGGTTTTCTACCGGAACCAGTTGATAGCGAGTGGGTTGGGGTTCGCCGAGGGTGACAGGAACCGTTATCAACGTATCTTGGTGGAAGGCACTGACGTGGATGGTATCGCCTGCGGCAAAATCCTGAAGGCGATCGCTCAATTGTTCGGCGGTGACGCGGATCTCGTTAATGGCCAATAACTCATCACCGGCATTAATTCCGGCATTTTGGGCAGGGGAATGAGCGATCGCGCTTTTCACCATTGCCTTACCATTTTCCGTCTTGACAGTGAGGCCGAAGAAAGGAACGCCCGGATTTGAATCATCATCGCGATCGCTCTCTAACCTCAAGCCAAACGGCTTCAGATAGCGATTAAACGGTAACTCTTCAGTCGTTTCTAAGTAACGCTCAAAGAACTCCGTTAAGTCCACCTCCGCAATTGCCGAAATCCGTTGTTGAAGTTGTTCGGCGGTAAACCCAACCTCCGGCTTACCAAACTCTTCCCACATTTGACGCATGACATCATCAAGCGATCGCTGATTTTCATGCTGCGTCCGAATCAACAAATCCAGCAACAGCGAAACCAACTCGCCCTTGAGATAATACGAAATCTGAGAATTTCCGCTATTAGCATCCGGACGATATAACTTAATCCACGCATCCCAACTCGACTCGCTTAACGGCTGCACCAACCGCCCCGGCGTCGTTTGCAAGCGCGTAATTTCCTTGCCTAACTCCGCTAAGAACGTCTTGGCATCGTATATCCCCGCCCGTAACGGCAGCAATAAATCGTAATAACTCGTCGTCCCTTCACAGAACCACAGAGACGGCGTGTAATTTTCCCCATCATAGTCAAACACCTCCAACTCTTTCGGGCGGAGGCGCTTCACATTCCACAGATGGAAAAACTCATGAGCCACCAATTGCAAAAAGCGCTGATACTTATCCGGCGCGCGAAATCCAAAGCGCTGATAAATGAGCGAACATCCATCCTTATGTTCCAATCCCCCCATTGCGTGGGAAACCAGATGTAAGAGGAACACATAGCGATCGTAGGGTAAACCCCCAAACAATTGCGCCTCCGTTTGGACAATTTTGGCAATATCGCTAACCATCCGTTCTGGCTGTTCGTTTCCTTGACCCCAAATTGCCAGTTCGTGAGGTTTCCCTAAGACTTCAAAGTAATAGGTGCGATGGGTGCCAATTTCAAACGGACTATCAACAAGCGTATCAAAATCAGCCGCCTCAAATGTATGAGCGTAACCCGACACTGGCGGGAGGGGCGTTGTTACGCGCCATTCTGGACTGGGAGGCACGATCCGAACTTGGATCGGGGTTTTCTCAAATCCCGGCAATCGAAAAAATAGGGCCGCCCCATTAAAATAGCCATGTGTCGCATCTAGGTGATTCGTCCGAACCGTTAACTCGGCGGCATAGATGCGATAGCGAACGACAACGGTTGTAACCCCGTCTGTCTCGACTTGCCAGTGATTTTTACTGAGCTTGCGAGCTTTTAAAGGCGTTTCCTCGCCATCGCAAGCGCGAAAATCTTGTAGATGTCTGCCATATTCTCGAACCAGGTAAGATCCGGGCGTCCAAACGGGGAATTTTAGATCCAAGGTTGTTTTTTGCCAGCCCGTTACCCGCAACATCACCTCAAACAAATGCGAACTGGGCTGAGTGAGGGAGACTTGATAGTTCAGGGTGGGTGCAGCTTGTTGGGGACGGGTGGGTTGAGTTAGCGTGGCTTCTGTCATGAAATTAGTGGTGTGAGGGGCGATCCAACCGGGAGTTAAGATGACTTTTCTGAGGAAAGGCTGGAAAATGCTTGCTATTGCCTGTTGGAGATTTCCCTAAACGATCGATAGATTTGGGATTCTCTGGGGTTTGCAGGGTAGGACATTTCCGGAAAGATCCTCTTGCGGCCTTAAACTCGACCGGCAAGATGGGAAAGTTGTTTTTGATTAACTAGCGCGAGCGTTTCATTGGCGCTATCAATTTTAATCCAGCCCTTTTCATTGAGCTTTTCCATAATTTTTGTGGTTTCTTCGACGCCAATATCGGTGACATCCGCGAGATCCTGGAAAGGAATGTTATAAATTTCTGTCCCATATTCGCCCGGTTGCCCGTAATTTTCTCCTAAGCCGACGAGGGTATTGGCAAGTTTAACCGCAGGGGGTTGATGGCGGAGTTGGAAGCGAAGGTTTGTCTGGCGCAAGCGTTTAACCATAAGCTGCAACATGCGATGGTGCAGTTGCGCGTCTTTGAATAGAGTTTGGATAAAGCGCTGGGCAGAAATGCTCAGAAGTTCCA
Organism: Geitlerinema calcuttense NRMC-F 0142; assembly: GCF_030285425.1. Classification (NCBI taxonomy): domain Bacteria; kingdom Bacillati; phylum Cyanobacteriota; class Cyanophyceae; order Geitlerinematales; family Geitlerinemataceae; genus Geitlerinema; species Geitlerinema calcuttense. Next base: position 24,021 of record NZ_JASVEJ010000011.1, read on the forward strand.
CAGGAGAAAGGGCAATGACATCGGTTGAGCGGGGAGATTCATCTAAAATTGCCATTTCGCCAAAGAAGTCGCCCCGACCTAAGATGGCGAGGGTGACAGCATCGTCTCCAGAGAGACGGCGGACTTTGACCCAACCTGATACCACGAAGAAGACAGCATTGCCCCAGGCATCTTCCATTAAGACGGCTCTGTCTGCGGGGTATTCGTGTTCTGCGGCAATGGAGAGGAGCCACTCCAGGGTTTCTGGGTTGGCTGCGTTAAACAAAGGGAAAAGTTCACTAAACTCTTCAGGTTGCATGAAAACTTGTGGCAATAGGGAGTTCGGACGATTCGCACTCAAAGAAAGTGGAAAAGAGGCGTTTGCTCTCTCCCATCAGTTTATCGCCGTTCTGAATAACTTATCCAAGAAGCTTTATTGTTGATGCGTTTGGCCAGTTCTGGGTCTATTTGCTAGGATGGGGGGAGTGCGATCGCTCCGGCGAAGATTTTGAGCGAGCCAGTTGTTGCCATTCGGCAATTAAAAAAGGAGGAATTTTCAGGCTCAGGGTTCGATCTTCGCTTAAAGGAACCTGCACGATGAGGAAATCCACACTTTCTAGATGTTGCATAACTTCGGTGAAGTCGTACTGACCGACGGAGATAGCCGGAGGGCGATCGCGAAAGACATCAGCCGCACTCCAGTCCATTCCTTCAGCCGCTCTGATGGTTAAGGGCTGAGGATGAGCCACTTCAACTGCTCCCGGAAATCCGACTAGGCGGAGATTCCAACGGGGATCGCTGGGAGATTCGCCCGGAAATAGCACGACTTGCCAAGCGTAGCCCGCGCGGTCTCGTAGGGTTTGGCGCGAATGTAAGCTTAGTTGCCCGGACTGCTGATGATGTTCTTGCAAGTGGGCGATCGCTCCCTTGGGTTGAGCTAAACTCAGACTGAAGAAAACCAAGACTAAAATCCCGATTTTGTTTATTTTCTTCACAAGATTTAACATCCATTGGCAACACTTAACAATTCTTAATATTGCGTGCAACCCTAGAGAGGAACGCAATCCCAGGTAGGGAAAACCGTCCCCCCTGCGATCGAGGCGTTAAGTTATTGTATAGTAATGTTGAGATATCGAAATCTGCGCTACACAGATCGTTGATGTTGCCGCCTGGTTGTCGGCGACCGCGAAGCAGGGGATTCCCCTAACAGCGGTGAAAAATATCAGGTGTGATATCAACAAGCGCACAGGCAGATTCGGGCAATTCTCTACTAGACTCGTTTAGTTGAGAACTCACCCCAATCGACCTCCTGCGTGAAGACGAAGCATATCGTCTCACCTGAACTTTCCACCGTCGCTGTCAGTTAGTCACCTAATGGGCAATAAGCCAACCATTGCAATCTCTCACCTCGGATGTGAGAAAAACCGGATTGACACCGAACACATGCTAGGACTTTTAGTCCAAGCAGGTTATCAGGTAGACTCCGATGAAGAGTTAGCAGATTACGTCATCGTTAACACGTGCAGCTTTATTCAAGCAGCTAGAGAGGAATCTGTTCGCACGCTCGTTGAACTAGCAGAAGCCAACAAAAAAATTGTTGATTACAGGCTTGCATGGCCCAGCACTTCCAGGATCAACTCCTTGATGAGCTGCCAGAAGCCGTAGCCGTTGTTGGCACTGGGGATTATCATAAAATAGTCGATGTGATTCACCGCGTTGAAGGCGGCGATCGCGTCAAAGAAGTTTCAGCCGAACCCACCTATATTGCTGACGAAACCACCCCTCGCTACCGAACGACAACCGAAGCGGTTGCGTATCTGCGAGTGGCCGAAGGATGCGATTATCGATGCGCGTTTTGCATTATTCCGCACCTGCGGGGCAATCAGCGATCGCGTCCAATCGAATCCATCGTGGCTGAAGCCAAACACCTGGCAGCCGAAGGCGTTCAAGAAATTATCTTAATTTCCCAAATTACCACGAACTACGGGCTAGACCTTTATGGCAAGCCCCAACTGGCCGAACTGCTCCGGGCATTAGGGGAAGTAGACATTCCCTGGATTCGGATGCATTACGCCTACCCGACCGGGTTAACCCAACCCGTCATCGAGGCAATTCAAGAAACGCCCAATATACTGCCCTATTTAGATTTACCCCTACAGCACTCGCATCCGGAAATTCTCCGAGCCATGAACCGGCCCTGGCAAGGTCGCGTCAATGACGAAATCATTGAAAAGCTCAAAACAGCTATACCTAACGCTGTTTTACGCACCACCTTGATCGTCGGTTTCCCCGGAGAAACAGAGAGCCATTTTCAACATCTCCTCGAATTTGTCAAGCGGCATGAATTTGACCACGTGGGCGTTTTCACCTTCTCAGCCGAAGAAGGCACCCCCGCCTACAACTTGCCGAATCAACTGCCGCAAGCCGTGATGGACGAACGGCGCGACGCCATTATGCAAGTGCAGCAACCGATTTCCCTGAAGAAGAACCAAGCAGAAATCGGCAAAGTCGTCAAAGTTCTGATCGAACAAGAAAACCCAGAAACCGGGGAACTGATCGGTCGTTCCGCTCGATTTTCGCCAGAAGTTGACGGTTTAGTTTACGTCCAAGGTAGCGCTCGTCTGGGTAGCCTCGTCCCCGTCGAAATTATCGATGCCGATGTCTATGACTTATACGGTCAAATTGTAACCCCGTAATCATCCGATTTTGATTCAATCCAACCCTGCCAAGATTTTAGAAACACAAGCACAAGGAGCATTAATGACGCTTTCATTCCAAAGCTTAGGACTTTCAGAAACTCGCGCCAAGCATTTAGAAAAACTCGAATTTGTTGAGCCAACTGATATTCAGTCTCAAGCCATCCCCCACCTGCTATCAGGTCGGGATGTCGTCGGACAAGCCCAAACCGGAACCGGAAAAACCGCAGCCTTTTCGCTGCCCATTCTAGAGCGGATTGACCTCAAGCTATCCGCACCCCAAGCTTTAATCCTGACCCCAACGCGCGAACTCGCCATGCAAGTTTGCCAAGCGATGCGTAGCTTTGCTGGCGATCGCCGCATCCGCATCCAATCGATCTATGGCGGTCAAGCCATCGATCGGCAAATTCAACGCTTGCAACAAGGCGTTCACATCGTTGTGGGTACCCCAGGTCGAGTCATTGACTTACACGAACGCGGCGACCTACACCTCGACCAAATTAACTGGTTAGTCTTAGATGAAGCCGATGAAATGCTGAACATGGGCTTTATCCAAGATGTCGAGAAGATCCTGATGCAGTTGCCCGTAGAACGGCAAACCGCATTCTTCTCCGCCACCATGCCTTCTTCGATTCGCGAGTTAGTGACGAAGTTTTTACGCTCTCCCGTCACCGTCACCGTCAAGCAAACCAAAACGGCCCCAACTCGGATCAACCAAACCGCCTACATGGTTCCGCGCGGTTGGACTAAGGCCAGAGCCTTACAACCGATTTTGGAACTTGAAGATCCCGAATCTGCACTCATTTTCGTCCGCACGCGCCGCCAAGCCGCAGAACTGACCAGTTTCTTGCAAGCCGCCGGACATAATGTGGATGAATATCACGGCGATCTCAGCCAGTCTCAACGGGAACGCTTGATGCTGCGCTTCCGCAACCGTCAAGTCCGCCTTGTGGTTGCTACCGACATTGCAGCGCGCGGGTTAGATGTAGACGATCTGACGCACGTCATTAACTACGAGTTACCCGATAGCGTTGAAAGCTACGTTCACCGGATCGGCAGAACCGGACGCGCGGGTAAAGAAGGAACCGCGATCGCCCTATTGCAACCCTTCGATCGTCGCAAACTCTATCAAATTGAGCGTCACTTGCGGCAGAAGCTGGAAGTTAAGCAAATTCCCACGCGTTCTCAAATTGAAGCTCGCCACCTGGAAAAACTGCAAGACCAAGTGCGCGAAGCCCTCGCTGGCGAACGGATGGCCTCTTTCTTACCCATTGTGGCTCAACTGTCTGAAGAGTACGATCCCCATGCGATCGCTGCTGCGGCCTTACAAATGGCCTATGATCGCGTGCGTCCCGCTTGGATGCAGTCAGACTACGCCGAGGAAGAAATTCCGCCCACAACGCCTAAACCCAAATTGATTAAGCGTTCTAAAACCTCAGTGTCTCAAGGTCGCTAAGATCGATCAATCTGTTGGCGATTTCTACTAGGAGATCGCCCCTAGGAGTGGCTTATTCAGTCACTCCTTTTGCTTGTATACCCACGTAGGGATTCTCTGGTGGAGATGCGATCGCGAATCCAAGATTAACCTAACTAGTTTTTTACCTACCACTCCACCACTTTGCTATAGGTCGAGGGGCCATGAAGCCGTTTTTTCAAAAACTCCCTTGGATTTCTCTGAGCATTTTGGTTTTGACCTACACGACCTATGGATTTACCTTGCCCTTACCCCCTTTACCCGAAGTCGAGGGATTTCAGTGGCATCGCGCTTATACAGTGTGGGCGATCGCGGCTGCCCTTGCTGTCTTTTTTGCGGCCCTCTTAACCGCCCCCCTCAGAAGTGCTAAAACCTTAGTTGCTGCTTGGTCTAAAACAGACCTTGGCATTTTGATCGCGGCTGTTGGCTTTGCATTCGCCGCCGTATTAGCAATCTCTCAGATTTATATCTTTGCCACTGGCTTAATCTTGCTCTCGGCTGGTTCTTTAGCCCGGTTAGATATTCAAACCGCAGGTTATACCGAGAGACAGGCTTTTTGGATTTTAACCGCGACCTCGCTGATTGGCCTAATCGTCGGCTGGCTCATGCACTATTATCGCGGTCTGCTAGGCTTTTGAAGCGTTTGATCAGTGGACACTGGAGAAATTGGCACAAGCGATCGCAGCAGAGAGGAGAACCCTAGAGACACTAGATCGTAACAAGCAATTAACTGTCCTGATGCCCTGCGATTCCCCTTACGTAGGGCAATTTTATAGGTGGCATATCCCAACCCACTCGTATAAATTAGAACTGAGAACCCACGCCTTCCCTATACCAATCCTGTAGGGAGGGCTAATCTATATTGGAGGGTTTTCAACCGTTGTCGCATCTACCTAACCTCTAGTTTCTAGGGGTTGTCTTGTGCCTTTTCCTCTATCTTCCTCAAATTTGCAACGGCAATCTGTAATCTTGAATGCAAGTCGAGTGACTGAATGGTTATTAGTCAGTGGAAGTGGTTTCGGACTGCTACCCAACTTAAGGGTTCTGTTTTAAAAGCCGTCTTACCCCGCGTTTTCCTGTGCGGGATTTTCGGCTTCGTTGTTTCTGCACTTTACAAACAGGGTTGGGCCGTCAACTGGCCAACCGCAGATAGTTTAATTCCCAGTCTCGTTTTAGGTTTGCTCTTAGTCTTTCGCACCAATACCGCCTACGACCGCTTTTGGGAAGGCCGCAAGGCTTGGGGAAGTATTATCATTAGCGTGCGTAATCTCGCCCGCCAAATCTGGGTTTCCATCCCCGAACCCGAACCGGAAGATCGACAAGGCAAAATTGAGGCGCTGCGCCTGCTGCTTGCCTTTGCAGTCGCCACAAAACTGCATTTACGCGGGGAACCCGTCACCAACGAATTAGCCGCCTTTATGCCCCTCTCGCGCTACGAAAAGCTGCAAGGCATGAATAATCCCCCATTAGAAGTGGCGTTTTGGATTGGCGACTATCTACAACAACAGTATCGACGCGATCGCCTCAGCATCCAACAACTGACCGCTATGTATGGGTTACTAGATAATCTAGTGGCAGCTTTAAGTGCTTGCGAACGCATCCAGAAAACGCCGATTCCCCTGGCCTACGTTATCCATCTCAAGCAGCTACTCTTGATTTACTGCCTTTCTCTACCCTTTCAAATGGTGAAAACCCAAGGCTGGCAAACAGGTCTAACCGTTGCCTTAGTCAGCTTTGCTTTACTAGGGATTGAAGAGATTGGGATTGAAATTGAAGATCCCTTTGGTCATGATGCCAACGATCTCCCTCTAGATGCAATTTGCGGTACCATGCAACGCAATATTGAAGACTTAATCTCGCTCTCACCCAGCTTCTACACCGTTCCAGAAGCCTTGACAGTGACTTCGCTGCTGGACGCGTCTGAAGACTTTTAAGCGCTTTCTCAATGCTAATTGCCAGTACCCGCGCTGCAATTAGCATTGATTGTCGTCTCCTCTAGCATTCCGCTTAGACGACCCGGAAAATAAAAGGATAGCGGTAAGCCCGCTCGACTTCGCTTAGACTAAATAAAATTGCTCGAATAGAAAGTCCCCAGTGAACTAAAAACCAGATGGGGAAGAGAATAAACCCTAACAATCCCAGGGTGAGGAAAGACAGAACCCCAATAATCGCGCCATATAACCACACATTGAGGTGAAAATTAATGGCTTCTTTAGCATTTTCTTTAACAATGGGGTCTTCGCTCACAAATAAGATCGCTACAGGAATGCCGATCGACACTAGGGTAGCGCTAAAAAAGATAGAGCCGTGGCTGAGAGCCGATAGCAGCTTCCGTTTATCGGTATCATAGACTTCGTACATTGAATTTTTCCTCTGTTGCATCAAGCCTGTACGCCTACTTTGACCTTATCACATTGCTTCGGGAGGGAAACTTTCGGGATACCGAAAACTGGAGTAGAGTAAACCTCATCTCAAGGTGTTGAGAGAAGTAGAGAACCATCCTAACCCAGTAGGCGAGGAAGAAGGTGCAGGTTTGATGGAGGTTCGCTAAAGTAGAAAAACAGCTTCAAATAATGGGTCTAGGCTGTTGGACTTCAGCAACTTGTAGTTGACTCTGACAAACGGGAATTTGAATCACAAATTCTGCCCCTTTCCCTAATTCCGAGAAGCATTCTAGGGTGCCGCCATGTCTTTCAATGACAATTTGATAGCTAATCGATAAGCCTAAGCCTGTCCCCGAACCTATCGGTTTTGTCGTAAAAAAGGGATCGAATAACTGTTTTTTGATCTCCGAACCGATCCCAACTCCATTATCAGAAATCCGAATTGCAACCTGGTTTTCAGAAGTAACTTCTGTGGTAATTGAAATTTCTGGCGAAAAGGGATAGTGAATTTCTACAGATTTAGTCTCTAGGGTGGCTTGTTGTTGCGCGACTAAAAGGGCTGATTTTTCCCGTAGAGAATCAATGGAATTACTAATCAAATTCATAAAAACCTGATTGAGTTGGCTTGCATAACACTCAACTAAGGGTAAGTTTCCATAGTTTTTGATGACCTGAATTGCCGAAGTAGGCGATTGACTTTTGAAGCGATGCTGTAAAATTAGCAACGTATTTTCAATTCCCTCATGAAGATCGACAGCTTTAACGGCTGCCTCATCGAGTCGAGAGAAATTCCTTAAGGAAACAACGATTTGTTGAATTCGATCGGTTCCAATCTTCATGGAAGAAAGTAATCGAGGCAGGTCTTCTGCAATAAAATCTAGATCGATTGATTCAATTTGAGATTGAATTTGTGGAGTAGCTAGCGGATAGGTTAGCTGATAAATCTTGACGAGTTCTAGTAATTCCCTGGCATAGTTATAGGCGTGAACAATATTTCCCGAAATAAAATTAATCGGGTTGTTAATTTCATGGGCCATCCCAGCAACGACTTGTCCGAGACTGGACATTCTTTCAGTATGAATGAGTTGAGTTTGGGTATGTTGAAGTTTTTGAATCGTTTGTTCTAGCTGTTGAGCTTGTTGTCTTAACTGGGACTCAGATAGACGCAAAGCTAATTCTGCTTGCTTGCATTCAGTAATATTTTCAATCATGCAAATCGCAAATTGAGATTGGGTATCTTGACCTCGAACGAGGGAGACTGTAGAACGACCCCAAAGAATTTGACCATTAGCATGACGATAGCGCTTTTCAATTTGATAGCGATCGCACTGCTGGTGTAACAGCGTTTCGTAAAGAGGTGCTTCTGATGCTAAATCTGATGCGATCGCATAATCATTGAGGCAGCGATGCTGTAATTGCTCGCTATTGTAGCCGAGAAAGCTTTCCAAGGCTGGATTGGCTTCAATCGTCAGACCAGCTAAATCCGTCAGCGCGATCGCAATTCCAGCTTCCTCAAAAATGGTGCGAAAACGGCGTTCGCTTTGACGCAGTGCTTGTTCCACGCGCAGGCGATCGCTAACATCGCGGAGAATGACGGTAAACACCACCCCTTCAGGCGTTTCTAAACGCGAAATAGACGCTTCTGCGGGAAATTCCGTCCCATCTCGACGCCGACCTGCAACCGTAGCGCGATCGCCCATACAACGCGAATTTCCTTTAAAATTAGCAACATGGCGAGCATGATTAGGGACGGCCCGTAACGGTAACAGCACCTCTAGCGATTGACCTAGAATTTCCTGTGCTGGGTAGCCAAAGATTTTTTCTGCACCTTGATTGAACAGAATAATGGTTTGCGATTCATCAATCGAAACGATTGCATCATCAGCAATATCTAAAATTCCTGCCAAACGCGCCTGAGAAGACAGCAACTCCCTTTCTATCGCCTGTCGTTCCCGAACCTCCGCAGCGAGTTGGCGGTTGGCTTCCTCCAGTTGCGAAGGACTCGGTAACTGAAGAATCAGGGGAACTAACCCCACTAATACTCCCCCTGTTCCCAAAGAGACTAACGCCGTTATCCCCTTAATAGCCGTCGAAATCCAGTAAACAGGATGCCAAATTGTCCAGACATCAATCAAATGTCCAGTTCCACAAGCGATAATAAAACTTGCAAACAAAAAGAAAATCCAGCCAAACGGCAGATCGCCGCGCTTCTGGACGATATAGATCAGTAAAAAAGGAATACAATAATAAGCAAGAGCAATCAGCGTATCTGATGCAATGTTGAGCCAAACAAGCCAGGGTTTCCAGAGGTAGCAATGTCCGTGAGGAATAAACCCACTTGAATCAACAAAGTTTATCCAGATATTTAGCATAGATTTTCCGAGGTGCTGGTGTGGATTAGCTAAGATTGAGAGTCCGTTAACAATCCATCGGCGGCAAGCAGACAACGAGACTCTTGCACTTCTTGCGATCGTGTAAAACTTAAAATTGGCTCAACAACGGCCCTAAATTGCTCCTTAGCAAAAACTTTTAGCGATTAAAATGCCATCATGACTGACGTTTTCCTGTGATTGGATTGGCGATCGCGCGCCAACATCCATCTAGATTCAGTTGCATCCGAATCTCAAACTCTGCCACACTTATAGTCTCTCCGTAAAATCTGCCATAGACTTCAGTATGTCCACTGAATTTCACACCGAACTCCAAACCGCCGTTGAAAAACGTCGTAATTTCGCGATTATTTCTCACCCCGATGCTGGGAAAACCACGTTAACCGAAAAACTGCTACTCTACGGCGGCGCAATTCACGAAGCCGGTGCCGTTAAAGCGCGTGCAAGTCAGCGTAAGGTGACATCAGACTGGATGGAAATGGAACAGCAACGGGGAATTTCCATTACCTCTACTGTTTTGCAATTTGAGTATCGCGATCGCCAAATTAACTTACTCGATACTCCCGGACACCAGGACTTCAGTGAAGATACTTATCGTACTCTAGCCGCTGCTGACAATGCCGTCATGCTAGAAGATGCGGCTAAGGGTTTAGAACCGCAAACCCGCAAGCTGTTTGAAGTTTGCCGGATGCGCCAAATTCCCATCTTCACCTTTTTCAATAAACTCGATCGTCCCAGCCGCACTCCCCTAGAACTCCTCGATGAAATTGAGCAAGAATTAGGACTGCAAACCTACGCTGTCAACTGGCCGATCGGCATGGGAGACTACTTTAAAGGCGTATTCGATCGACGCACCCAAAAAATTCACCTCTTTGAACGGACAGAACACGGTAAAAAAGCAGCCAAAGATACAGCCATCAGCCTAGGCGATCCGCGTATTGAGGAACTGTTAGACAAAGACTTGTACTATCAACTCAAAGAGGATCTCGAAGTTCTTGAAGGCGTTGGCCCAGAATTTGACTTAGAACTGATTCATCAAGGCAAAATGACCCCTGTCTTTTTTGGCAGCGCCATGACTAACTTCGGCGTTCAACTATTTCTTGATGCCTTTTTAGAATATGCCCTTAAACCTGGAGAACGGAAAAGCAGCGCCGGAAGCTTAAAACCGTCTTATCCCGAATTTACCGGGTTCGTCTTCAAGCTGCAAGCCAACATGGACCCGAAACATCGCGATCGCGTTGCCTTTGTGCGCGTCTGTACGGGAAAATTTGAGAAGGACATGACCGTCAACCATGCCAGAACCGGCAAAAATGTCCGTCTCTCGCGTCCGCAAAAACTCTTTGCTCAAGATCGAGATGTGGTAGATGTTGCCTATCCTGGGGATGTGATTGGCTTAAATAACCCTGGCGTATTCGCGATCGGCGATACAATCTACACCGGACAAAAAGTAGAGTACGAAGGCATTCCCTGTTTCTCTCCCGAACTGTTTGCTTACCTGAGAAACCCCAACCCTTCTAAATTTAAGCAATTCCACAAAGGCGTCTCCGAATTGCGCGAAGAAGGTGCCGTTCAGATTATGTACTCAGCCGACGAAGCCAAGCGCGATCCCATTCTCGCCGCCGTTGGACAACTGCAATTTGAAGTGGTGCAGTTCCGCTTGCTGAACGAGTACAATGTCGAAACCCATATAGAAATGCTGCCCTATTCTGTCGCGCGTTGGGTGTTGGGAGGCTGGGAAGCCTTAGAAAAAGTCGGACGCCTCTTTAACTCCGTCACCGTTAAGGATAATTGGGGAAGACCCGTTTTACTGTTTAAGAACGAGTGGAATTTGCAACAGATACAAAGCGATCATCCTGACTTAAAGCTGAGTGCGATCGCGCCTCTCGGTTCTGGTATCTAAAGCAAGCTGTGAAAACCGATACCCTGTTTTATACTCTCTTCCAAGAATTTCCCAGGATTTTCTTCGAGTTAATTGGACGTTTACCGGAAGATAGCGATCGCTATGACTTCACCTCAGTAGAAGTCAAACAACTGGCGTTTCGCTTAGATGGTTTATTTCTACCTAAACCCACTCAGCAAAACCAACCGTTTTATCTGGTTGAGGTGCAGTTCCAGCCAGACGATAATTTCTACTATCGCCTGTTTGCCGAACTGTTCCTCTACCTGAGACAATATCAACCGCCTCATCCTTGGCGCATTGTCACCATTTATCCATCCCGCAGTGTGGAACGCGCACAGGACTTGCAGTTTGAGGAAATTTTATCCTTAAATCGCGTAACGCGCATTTATCTCGATGAATTGGGAGAGGCGGCGGAAAACTCTCTCGGCGTAGGTGTTGTTAAGCTAGTGATTGAGGCTGAGGCAACGGCGGGAACGCTAGCCAGACGATTAATTGCTCAAGCTAGACGGCAGCTTGTTGATGAAACCACTCAGCATAACTTAATCGATTTCATCGAAACTATCATTATTTATAAACTCCCCCAAAAGTCCCGCGAGGAGATTGAGGAAATGTTAGGACTCAACGAGTTAAAGCAAACGAAAGTCTATCAAGAGGCTTTTAGCGAAGGAAAACAAGAGGGTAAGGAGGAAGGCAGACAGGAAGGCAGACAGGAAGGGAAGCAGGAAGGCAGACAGGAAGCCAAACTCAGTTTAATTCCCCGGCTGGTGTCTCTTGGGATGGAAGTAGAAGCGATCGCGCAATTGCTAGAACTCCCCTTAGAAACCGTGCAAGCCGTAATTCAAGCAACCGACAGCCCTTAGAAAAAGCGCCATTTCTGACCCAGGAGAGCTATCTTAGGAGTTGTCCTGAGTTGGTTGAATGCGAGTATGGCATCTACCCCGGAAAACTCCGCACTCTCGTCGGGTTTAGCTGCCCTGAAACAAAAAGATTATCAAAGTGCGATCGCGCATTTAGAAGAAGTTTGTCAGTTAGAACTCGATCTCAGCCGGGTTGAACGCGCTCAAATTGGCTTAGTTACCGCCTATGCTCAAGTAGGAGATCGGGAAAAAGCGATCGCGATCGCCCAAACGCTTACCCACAGCAGAAATCCGCGTTCGGCAAATTGGGCTAACAAAACATTAGAAAAACTCTCTCAAGCTGCAACCCCGCAAAAGACAGCCGATGTCACGGGTTTTGTGCCGATGGCGTCTCCCCCAGCCAAACCCTCTTTTTCTTTAAAACGCCAGCCAAAAACAGAAAGTGCGGCCCTAACTGCGGAACATCTCTCAACCCAACAGTCTGAAACTGAAACGCGCCTTCAACTCGACAGCAACCCCCCGCCTAGTTCAGAGCCTCCCTTAACCCGCAAACCCTCTGAGCTTTCCCAACAAAACCGTCAGTGGCATCAAGCCGGACGCGCTCAACGCTGGGGGAATTTACCTCAAAACATTAGTCTAGTCGGCTCGCCGCAACTGTTGTGGGGGCTACAAATTGCCACAGCGATCGCTCTATTCTGGTGGATGCGCTTTACCTTCCGCTATGGGGGACCGAAAATTAACGATTTGCTGTTGCGCCTTCCCCTCGTCAACCCCCTCGGCTTCCTTTACCAAGATCCAACTCAACTCTTTCTGGCGATCTTAGTCATCCTGGCAGTTGGACTCCCTTGGATCGTAACCGGGTTGCTAAAATTCTTCTATGAATCGCAACCCCTCCCCCTAGAAACGCTTAGTGCCTATAGCCCAGATGCCGTTCGCACCCTTCAGCGTTATTGCCGTCAGCGTCGGTTAGCCTTACCGCAACTGCAACTTTTACCGAACCCAGCCCCCCTCATTTTTACCTACGGTCATTTACCCAAAACGGCTTGTATTGTCGTCAGCCAGGGACTTTTAGAACAGTTGGGCGAAGAGGAAATTGCGGCAATTTATGCTACACAACTGGGGCAAATTGTCCATTGGGATTTTGCGGTGATGTCTTGGGGCGTATTGCTTTTACAAATCCCCTATTTACTCTATCTTCAAGCCTCGATCTGGAGCGAAAAAACTAGCGATCGCTTTGAGCATCCTTTCTTGATTAACCTCATTCAAGGCTTAGGCGCAACAATCGCTAGCTTGATGTATGGCATTTATTGGATACTTCAGTTCCCGTTACTGTGGCTATCGCGCTGGCGCTTATTCTATAGCGATGCGGAAGCCGTTGCGATTACAGGTCATCCCAATGCCCTCATTCGAGCTTTACTCAAAATTGCGATGGGAGTCGCCGATACAGTTGCTGAGGACAACTCCGCCCGCCCAAAAAGGGACAAATCTACTCGCTGGCTGTTAGAAAGCTTCAACTTTCTGCTGCCGGTTGGTTACAAACAAGCCTTATTATTTTCCGCCCAAACGAGCGATCGCACCTTTGAAGAACTACTCGCCTGGGATTTACGCAACCCCTACCGTCGCTGGCTGGTTGCCCTCAAGGGACATCCCCTTTTAGGCGATCGCCTATCCCGCCTCACCCATTATGCGCGCTTTTGGCGTCTCGAACCCGAACTCGATTTACCCTCCCCCCCTCGTCCATTTCGCTGGACTCAAACCAACCTTCAGCAATGGGCAACAACCACCACTCAACAACTATTGCACAATGCCCAAGCTTGGCCGTTACTCCCTAGCGCGATCGCTTACGGCTGTTTAGGCGGGTTAGCATTGCGGGGTTTTCTGTGGGTTGTTGGCAAAATTAGCTATGAATTGTACATCTGGCAATTGGTTTGGCTCTCTCAAGACAAACTAGGTTACTTATTTGCCGCCTGCTGGTTAATTTGCTTTGGCGTTTACTTATTAGTGCGAATTAACAGCTATTTTCCAGAAGTTACAGCAACCAACGCCAAAACTGAACGAGACGTGCTGAAACTGCAACTTTCTGAGCGCAGCTTACCTCCCCAGAGTACCCCCATCCGCCTAGTCGGCAAACTAACCGGCCAGCGCGGGATCGGCAATGCATTGGCTCAAGATTTGACAATCCAAAGCCCTGCTGGACCGATTAAACTTCATCATTACCCGCTTTTGGGCCCCCTTGCCTATTTCGGGTCGGGCTTCCCTCAACCGGGCGCTTGGATCGGGCAAACCGTTACTGTGACGGGATGGCTGAGACGCGGGGCAACCCCCTGGATTGATGTGGAACAAATTCGCACGCGCAATAATCGCACAGCGCGGAACTATCAGCCGATTTGGTTAACTTTAATGGCGTTTGCGGTGGTGGCTTGGGCTGCTTATTTAATTTGGACAACCCCGGCTACTTGATAAATGTAAAGAAAAGTTGCGCGATCGCGTCCATTCGTGTAACATTATTTAATGTTAACCCATGAACTCAGACAGGCCCTAGGATGCTACTTCAGTTGCAGGTGCAGCTAATCTGTCTTGAAGTCATGTTTTCTTCCTCCCAACACAGCAAGCTTAACCAGCCGCAATTGTCGGCTGGTTTTTGTTACAGTTACAGAAGACGGGGTTGACTAGATTGCAGGTTTGAGCAAAAAAGATTGTTTGTTTCAAATCAACTAAAAGAGTGAAATTTGTCGTACTAACGAGCTAGGTGCTTAAGGGCGTGATACCTTATAGAATGGCACAAGTTCTGGCAAGGTTATTCCAGAAAAAAATGCTTGGCTTAAAGCCTCCAGTGATGACCCAAAAATTACGCAGTGACTTAATCTCGCCAATTTCTCTCCTCCGGACAACAAAGGAGAGACGAGGGATATTGGATCGGCAAAATGCTAAGGTCAGCTGGACTGTCAAGGTTTACGAAAAGGTGCAAAGGTTGGTTAGTTCTAGGGGAGTTTCTCGTTGCAAGAGGGCATCCCAGTTGACCCCGTGGCCGAGCAGTGGATTGTGCAAGTTGATTTAATTCTCAGTCTGGAGGTTTCAGTTCATGTCTATTCGCCTATATGTTGGTAATTTACCCAAAGAAATAGACCGTCAAGAGCTAGCTGCTGTGTTTGCTGATGCTGGCGATTCGATCTCAACGAAAGTCATTACCGATCGCAAGACCGGAAAATGTCGGGGATTCGGTTTTGTCACCGTCAAGACCGACGAACAAGCCGATGAAATTATTGAGAAGTACAACGGCTATGTCTTTAAAGACAATGCCCTCAAAATTGAGAAAGCATTGCCCCGTGCTAAAGGCAAATCAGACGAAGAAGCACCCGTGGCGAGCAGTGCTGGCAGCAGCGCCACCGCAAGCAGCAGCGGGCGTCGTAAAAACAACAATAACAAGTCTCGCCGTTCTCCCAGTACCAGTACCGAATCGAGCAACAGCGTTCAGCCCGATCCGCGTTGGGCCCAAGAACTGGAAAAGCTCAAGGAAATGCTGGCCGCTCAAGCGACCAATTCCTAAGTTCATTTGGGTATTGTTTTCTCTAATGGGGATGGGTGTAAGGAGCGATAGTTATCGAAACGCTCCTGCACCTATCCTCAATTTGGGGGGACGTTCCAGCCAGTGAACTTAACTGGCGGAGGAACTCGGCTTTTTATCAATCAGCCGTTCGAGTACCTCTTGGAGGGTGGCTGCCTCAAAAGGCTTTGTCAAATATTCTGTTGCGCCTGCTAATCGACCTTGGACTTTATCAAAGGCGCTGTCTCTAGCTGTGAGCATAATAATGGGTAGATGCTGAAACTGAGGAAGGCTGCGAACCGTTCGACACAGTTCTAAGCCATCAACCCCCGGCATGGTGACATCGAGTAAAACTGCGGATATGGGTTCGTGGTAGATCAGGGATAGAGCATCCACCGCGTTACTCGTCACCAAAACGCGATAGGCATTTTCTAAAGAGCGTTTGATTGACTGTTGAACGATCGCACTGTCGTCAACCGCAAGAATTGTTTTAAAATTGTTTGCACCGGAAACCATCTTTCTCTCCGCCAACCAAGAATAGTTCTGAAATGTGGCTCTTCATATCTAGCTTTTTACCCATTCTCCTGTCTGAAAAAAAGGGCCGACAAGAGAGCGCAACGCAGTCTTCGATCGTTGCCAGAGCGATTTTGCACCACTACAATGACCTCTAGACATTCTCAGAATGCCCAAAATTAGGATAAACTCACAGATCCTTCATAGTTATTCACGGTCAACGTATTTATTTTAGTTTTCTGATTCATCAACAAACGAGCGTTGAGCTAATTCATTATTCTTAATGCAAGTCATTAAATTTTAACACGCTAAGATAGCGAGCCGTATGTTAATTTGGGCACTTTAGACTAGAGGAAATCGCTTCAATCCAATTGGGTTAATCCCGAAAAAGAGAGTGCTGTTGAGTTAGAAAGACCATGAACGGTGGGATCGAAAAGCAACAGGTTCATGACCAATGTGTGACCAGGGGGAGCGATCGCAATGACTATTTTGTTGCCCAGTAATGAGATTCAAAGGCTCAAGATTTTGGCTCAGTATCAAATTTTAGACACCCCTCCAGACACCCGCTTTGACGATCTTGCCTTTTTGGCCGCCCAAGTTTGTCAAGCCCCCATCGCCTTAATTGGCTTTGTCGATCGAGATCGGTTGTGGGTTAAAGCGAAAGTCGGCAACATTAGCAACGAACTCGACCGCCAACTCCTCCCTTGGGATGAAATTGTAGCGCAGCAAGGGGTTTGGACAAGCCAGGGACATCCCCCTTTAAAGATGGCTGTGAATGGCACATCTCAAACCTTACCCTTGTATGCTGCCGTACCCATTTTTACCTCAGATGGGTATGCGCTGGGCTTAATGGGGGTGATGGACGATCGCGATCGCCCCCTCAGCCCCAGCCAACAGCAAGCCCTCCAAGCCCTCAGCCGTCAAGTCACCGCATTGCTAGACAGCCATCGAGACACCCTACCCGCATCCGATCGCAATGGTCAGTTCTCCTCAGAAGAGGCAATCGCTTACCCCTCTAACCTGAAAATTGTCAAAATCCTAGAAAGTATCACCGACGCCTTCTTTACCCTCGATCGTCAGTGGCGGTTCACCTACCTCAACTCTCGCGCCGAGCAAATTCTGCTGAGAAACCGCAAGCAACTCCAAAACACCCATTTGTGGGAAGAATTCCCAGAATTAGCAAACTCGACCTTCAGAGGCGAATTTGAGCGAGCGATGTCGCGTCAAGTCACCGTTCACTTTGAAGAATTTTACTCGCTTCTCAGCATCTGGTTAGAAGTAAAAGCCTATCCCTACCAAGAAGGATTATCTGTTTACTTTCGCGATGTCACCACCCGCAAACAAGCTGAGGCCGAACTCTTAGAGCGATCGTACCTTTCCACCCTAGCAACTGAAGTGGGTACCATCTTGGTTCAGGGCGGAAACGCTTCCCGATATTTTAGAGCGGTGTGCAAATGCGATTGTCCAAGAATTAGATATTGCTGGCGCGAAAATTTGGCTGTTTGCAACCGATTCGCAAATGCTGGAATTACAAGCAGTGGCGGGTCAACTGTCCTATAGCGAAGCTTTCCCCGTGCGAATTGCGATCGGGATTTCAATTATTGGCTTTATTGCTCACAATCGCCAGCCTTACCATACGAATAACCTCCTCAAAGATGCCTGGTTCGGGGCCTCAACTTGGGCCGAAGAAGAACAACTTAGCGCTTTTGCGGGATATCCGTTAATTGTTGAAGACCGACTGATTGGCGTTATGGCGGTTTTTAGCAAGCGGGCATTTAGCGTTGAACTGGATAATACGTTAAGTTGGGTGGCGAATGCGATCGCCGTTGCGGTGGATCGATCTTGGGCGCGCGAAGCCTTGATGTCTCGCCGCGAAAGCCTACTGTTTCAGCTGGCTAACCAAATTCGCAAGTCTTTAGACCTCAACACAATCTTAACGACGGCGGTTAGCGAAATTCGTAACTTACTCAATATCGATCGCTGTCAGTTTATGTGGTGCTGGCCGCATCAAGCCTATTTATCAATTACGCACGAATCCGCAGCATCAGACATTGCCAGCGGCTTAGGTGATTTTTCTCCCACAGATACAACCATTTTAATGGAGAAGATCCAAAACCTGGAAACGCTTCGGATTGAAGAAACTCATGACTCGACAAGCGAACTTGCAGAGGATACTGACTTGGGGATATTGCAGGCGTCGCTGTTTCATCAAGGAATTTCTTCTCAACTGTTGGTTCCCCTAGAAACGCGCACCGGACAACTCGGAGCTATTATATGCAGTCATTGTAGCGGGCCGCGCCCTTGGAGCAATTCTGAGGTGGAGTTACTTCAAGCCGTGACCGATCAATTGGCGATCGCGATCGATCAAGCCGAACTTTATGCTCAAACCCATGCGGCAGCTTTTGCAGCCAAAACCCAAGCCGAACAATTAAGCGAAGCCTTAGAAACTCTCAAGTCAACCCAGGCTCAACTGATTCAACATGAAAAAATGTCGAGTTTGGGTCAAATGATTGCTGGAATTGCCCATGAAATTAATAATCCAGTGAATTTTATTACTGGAAATCTGACGCACGCTAGTAACTATATTGAAGATTTGATGGATTTATTAAAACTCTATCAAGACTCTTATCCTAATGCCGATCGAACTATTCAAGATAAGACTCAGGATATTGATTTAGAGTTTCTTGAAGAAGATTTACCTAGCCTCTTAGAATCGATGCAGGTGGGGGCGGAACGGATTCGTCAAATTGTGTTGTCTTTGCGAAACTTTTCGCGTTTGGATGAATCGGAAATGAAACCTGTCAATATTCATGAGGGGATAGACAACACCCTAATGATTCTGCAACATCGCCTCAAGCCCAAGACAGCCAATCAAGCCATTCAGGTGATTAAAGAGTACGGCAACCTGCCACAAATTGAGTGTTACCCCGGTCAGCTCAATCAGGTTTTCATGAATATTTTAAGTAATGCGATTGATGCGTTAGAAGCTTCTTCAGAATTATCGGCAGTTGTCCCTATAACTTCTTATTCTTCAAGTTTGCCTTTAATGCCAACTATTTGGATTCAGACTAAATATATTAACGACCAATGGATTGCAATTCATGTCATTGATAACGGACAAGGGATGTCTGAAGAAGTGCGATCGCGCCTGTTCGATCCCTTTTTTACAACCAAGCCAGTCGGCAAAGGTACGGGTTTAGGTCTATCGATTAGCTATCAAATTGTTGTCGAAAAACATAAAGGCAAACTGCAATGTTTCTCTGAAGTGGGTAAAGGAGCCGAATTTATAATCGCGATTCCCATTGCTCCAACCGAACCCCTGACTTGAGGTTAGGACTATTCCTAGAAGTAGAGAAAAAGGGCGAGGGCATCTCCTCAAATTTCCGCCTAAAGGGAAATAGGAGAGTTAAGCAAAAGTTGTTATTAGGTTAAATATTGAATTCTGCAATTGTCCGAGAATTCAGTCCTCATTAACCTGATTCGATTCCAAAGTAGATTCTCCAATGTTTCTAAAACATTGAGCAGTTGAAGACATTTTGCGAATCGTACAACTGAGTATGACTAAAATGCCGACAGTTCAGACCCGAAAGCAAGCCCAAAGACCCCCGGAAAGTATTTGGACGCGATTTGAGAGCAAACCCTCGCCCAAAACCCAAGTGAAACCCAAACGTCAGTTTCGCTGGGTCGTCGATGCCGTCTGGCCCCTAGCCTCGCTCGCAGTCGCCGCGATCGCCATCCTCCTACCCGGTTCCCTTCCCACCCAAGCCCGCTTATCGCTCTTTGCCTTTGCCCTCGCCGTCATCCTCTGGTCAACCACCCGCCTCAACGCCGCCTACATCGCCCTGATTGCCATGCTCCTGCTGGTGTTGAGTGGAGGAAGTCCGCAAGAACAACTATTTGACGCCCTTGCCTCCGACATTATTTGGCTGATGATCGGCGCATTTATTTTAGGGGGTGCCGTCCAGAAAACCGGACTCGCCAGTCGCCTCACGCAACTGGTTGTCGCGCGGGCCCACAACGTCAGCAGCGTTTTTTGGCTCGTCACCACCCTGCTGATCCTGCTAGCCTTCGTTATCCCCTCAACCTCCGGTCGAGCCGCCGTCGTCATTCCCATCTTTCGCAGTATCGCCAAGGCTGCGGGCGATCGCCGCATCACCCGCGCCCTCGCCTTGCTGATGCCCACCATTATCCTCGTTTCCACCATCAGCGCCCTAGTTGGGGCCGGATCGCACCTGATCGCCCTAGATTTGCTGCAACAAATTAGCAGCGAGTCCATCTCCTTCCTGCAATGGTCAATTTATGGCCTACCCTTTGGTATCGTTGCCAGTTACCTCTCGTGTTGGATCGTCATGCGCCTATTTTTAGACCGCAAGCGCCGCCAGCGACCCATCCGAGTCCCCCAACAGGCTGCCAACCGACCCCTTTCCCAAGCAGAATGGACAACCTTGGGCATCATTACAGGCACGATCGCCCTTTGGCTGACCGCCGACTGGCACGGACTCGAAATCGCCACGGTTACTGTTGTTGCAGCCGCCTTGCTCACCGCCCCAGGCATCGGCGTTCTCAGTTGGAAAGACGGTCTCAAAGCCGTTTCTTGGAATTTAATTATCTTCGTTGGCGCAGCCCTCGTCCTCGGCCATGCCCTCATTGACTCCGGTGCAGCCCAATGGATTATCGACCGCTTATTTGGCGCAACCGGCATTGCTCAAGCCAGTTCGCCCGCCATTCTTTTACTGATTCTCAGCTTTATCTCCTTAACCTCGCATATCTACATGACCTCGCATACAGCGCGGGCGGCGGCTTTAGTGCCCGCCTTGCTGTACCTAGGGAGTAGTTTGCAACTCAACCCCGTGGCGGTGTTATTTATCAGCACCGTGGGGATGGACTATTGTTTGACGTTCCCGGTGAGTTCCAAAGCGCTGCTGATGTTCCAGGAACTAGAAGGCGAAACCTATCAGCCTTCAGACCTGTTGTATTTAAGCGCAGTGCTGCTGCTCGTGCATTTAGTGCTAATGGTGGCTTTCTATTACGGCTACTGGCGTTGGATTGGTTTAGCGCTCTAGGAGACAACAACATGAATTTACGACAAAAACTGTTAACCACCTTTGGGGGTCTGGCTTTATTGGCCCTAACCACTGCCGGGATGACCGTTTGGGCGATCGCGCAATGGCAAAGCAGCAACGCCCAACTTGAGGCCCATTACGAACGCAGCTTACTGTTGCAACGGATTCAAGCTAGCGTTTTCCGCGCCTTTAAGGAAGTTCCCGATGCCGTCAGCGGTGGCGATCTCGATGCGGCTGAAGAATTTGACGCCTTTTTGGGCCCCATCGAAACCGACTTTGAACGCTGGGCAGCTTTAGCCGATACTGCCGAGGAAGAACAACAAGTGCAAGAAGTGCGCCTAGCTTACCAACGATTAGTCGCAAGCGCCCAACAGGTATTTGCCCTAGTGGATGCCGGACAGCGGCGAGAGGCCTTTGTGCTGCTAGAAGGCGAATTAGAAGATGAAGATTTTGAGTCGTTTCAGACCTTAACCGAACAAGCGATCGCCTCCGATCGCGACTACCGTTCCTCCGTTCACCGTCAAGTCCAGCGCACCTTAGATACCACCCGCATTGTTTTAGCGATCGCCGCCTTTGGCACCACCTCTTTAATTCTGCTGCTGTTTGCTTATCTAGCCTCCGACTTATTTTCCCCTTTGCGAGAAGTCAAACAAGCCTTAGAAGATGTCACAACTGGGGACTTTCAGCGCCAACTCGATGAAGAAAGGGCCGACGAAATTGGCGATATTCACCGCGCCTTCAATCAGATGATGGCAGCACTGCAACTGAGGGAGCAAATGGCAGGCTTAGGAGCCATTCCCGCCCATTCAGAACCCGTCTGGCAAGAACGCCCCTCCAGAGTCACCTTGCATCGGCTGGTGTCGCAGTTGCGATCGCGCGTGACCCAATTAAATAGCGAAGTCAATGGTAACGGTGCAACTGCTGTTATCCCCAAGCAAGAACTGATTCAGCAACTCGATCGCCTGCTGCAAGCTGTCACCAGAGTTACTGAATTTGGCTTTCCTTTAGACCTCAACCTGGCACGCACCGATATTCGCACGCTCATTTATGAAGTCTTGCTGCGCTTCCATGACGAACTCGCCCAACGAGCCATTAGTTTAGAACTAGATATTGGCCCAGAAGTAAAATTTGCCACAGTCGATCGCCTGAAATTGCGAGAAGCCATTGGGGAACTCGTCCGCAACGCCTTAGCCGCCTTACCAGAAATTGGGGGGCGCGTAGGAGTCCGTGCCAACCTCAGCACCGAAGGCACCGAACTGCTGATTGAAGTGGCGGATAATGGTCGGGGTGCAGAATTACCGTTAGTTTCATTAGAATCTGAAGACCGTCCTGGAGTGGGACTGCAACTCACGAGAGCGATCGTTGAACAGCATGGCGGCCATTTGGTGATTGACAGTCAGCCGGGAGTCGGAACCTACGTGCAAATGCAACTCCCCCTCAGAGATTGAGAGGCGGGAAATCGGGTAAAGGATAGTTAACGAACCCAACACAACCCTGGCTGCTGTTGGGTTTCGTCTCTCAACCTAACGACATTCAGGGCGGGAAATCTATCTTACTCTAGAGCTTGCTGTCTTTCCCCAGAGGTAAGGCATTTCAAAACTAGGCACTGACAATAGAGGTTATCTTCCCAAACCGTTTCTTAAGTTTTAGATAAACTTCTTATGACCTTAAACATTTTAATTGCACCCTCTGGATTCAAAGAAAGCTTAGAAGCTGACGAAGTTGCTGATTGTATTGAAGCTGGAATTCTCCGAGTTTTGCCTAGCGCTCGCATTCAGAAAGCCCCCTTAGTGGATGGTGGGGAAGGCTTTACTAGAGGCTTAGTGAATGCCACTGGAGGAACCTTGCATTCCGCGATCGTTACTGGTCCTGTCGGTCAATCTGTTGCTGCACATTTTGGCTTTTTGGGAGGAGATGGTCCCAGAACGGCTGTCTTAGAAATGGCGGCGGCGGCGGGGTTGCGTCTAGTCCCCCGCGAGGCTCGCAATCCCCTGTTAACAACCACCTATGGGGTAGGAGAGTTAATTAAAGCGGCTCTAGACGCAGGTGCAGAACGCATTTTAGTAGGTTGCGGCGACTCTGGAACCAATGACGGCGGCGCGGGGATGGCGCAAGCTTTGGGCGTTCGCTTGCTGAATGCGGAGGGCGAAGAGATTGGACGCGGCGGCGGCGAATTGATTCATTTAGACCGGATCGATATGAGTCAGCGCGATCCGCGCCTTGCAGAGGTACAAATTGATGTGGCTTGCAACTGGCATAATTTACTGTGCGGGCCAAAGGGGGTAGCGAGGGTGTTTGGCCCGCAAAAAGGCGCATCCCCAGAAACGGTAGAACAGATGGCCGCCGCGCTGGATCGCTACGCCGAGATTATTCAACGCGATTTAGATTTAGACGTGCGGGAAGCACCAGGAAGCGGCGCATCGGGAGGGTTAGGAACGGGGCTATCTGCTTTAGTGGGGGCAACTCTACACCCCCGCTATGACATTGTGATGCAGTATTTAGATTTAGAAACTCTATTGCAAGAATCGGATTTAGCGATTACAGCAGAGGGGAGTATTGATTTTCAAACGCCACGGGGAAAAATTCCGGCGGAAGTGGGGCGACGGGCTAAAAAATATGGGATTCCGGTGGTGGCGATCGCTGGAACCATTGGGGAAGATGCCCAAGTTAATTTTGATTGCGGGATTGATTCGTTTGAAAGTATCTTAGATGGCCCTTGCAGTTTAGAGGAGGCGATCGCCAATGCCTGCGAACTGGTGACTAATGCCGCAGAACGATTGACACGCCTGTTGTTGGTTGGTCAACGCCTGAGTGCCTAGCGTCTAGCCCCCTCATCCTAGGGTGAGGGGGCTAAAAATATTGAGGTTTAATTGAGGATCGCCCGCTTCGGAGTTTTCAGGCAAAAGTTGAAAAATCAGCAGACTGTATTGGTGTTGAACCTGCTGTAGCAACCTAAAATTAAAATAGGGATTGTTCGTTGAACAGGAAAACTACTTGCAAGTCATTTCCGTTGCGATGGGAAAAGTCAAAGCAAGTTAAACTATAAAGTCCAAGGCTTTCTTTACAAACGCGCTTTCATCTGTTAGAACTCATAACGGCTTTCCCTCTCCGTTGTTTGCACTGAATCCATGCCTCCTAGAAAACTATCCGAGTCTGAAAAAAACGAGATCCTAAGTCTTTACCGAGAAACACCGGAAACGACTTCCACCCTGGCGACGCGCTATGGCGTGAGCAATTCGACGATTAGTCGGTTGCTCAAAAGTCGCTTACCGGCGGCAGAATACGAGATATTGGTACAGCAAAAACGGGCAGCGGCGGGTAAGGGTCAACCTCCGCAACTTTTTGATCTTGAGGCAATGAAGACTCAGCCATCGGACGCAGTTGCAGAAGATGACGATCCAGAAGAAGAGGTGGCGGCGGCTATCAATTTGCCCACCCGTTACGCACCTGCACGCCAAGAATCTGAAATTTTGGAATCTCCCCTAGCAGACGAAACGTATCAAGGTCAAGCCAGCGCCCTTAAGGAATTATTAGGGGAAGATTTACTCTTAGATCGCGAAGCCGACTTAGAAGAGGACGATGAGGAGGATGAAGACTTTGATGATGACGATGATGAGGATTATCTAGACGACGAGGATGACGAGGAAGAGGAATATTTTCCACCAAAGCCAATTTTGGCACGGTCTAAGAATCGCAAAAGTACGGCCCCTCCGATTGAAGTGTTGCCGTTAGCAGAGGCGAATATCCCGAAAATTTGTTATTTGGTGATCGATCGCGCCGCTGAGTTAATTACCCGTCCGTTGCGCGATTTCGGCGATTTGGGCGATATTCCCGATGTGGAGGAGTTGGAAAGAACTTTACCGATTTTTGATAATCATCGGGTGGCGCGGCGGTTCTCGAAGCGATCGCAACGGGTGATTAAGGTTCCCGACGGCCGAATGTTTCACAAGGTTGGCGAGTATTTGCAAGCTAAAGGGATTACCCGCTTGCTGATTGACGGTCAGGTTTATTCTCTCTAAGTTTGTGCCAAAAGAACCCGGACAAGCGGGTTCTTTTGATTAGAAATCAAACTCATCATCCTCGTCAGCCGCACTGACAGAAGCCGAAGATCGACGAGAAGCCGAGGGTAAACCCCAAAGGGGGATGAGGATCGCGCCGGCAATTAAGCCGATACTGGCACTAAAAGCTAAGACTAAGCCAAACGGGAGTTGAATAGACTCGAAGACCAGAAAGCGCAGGGAAACGGGGGCCGCATTTTGTACGGAGACAAGGGCGATCGCGCTGACCCAAAGGGCGAAAATAATCGAAATCAGAAATAGCGGGAACGTATTCATAACTTAGGTTAGGCGGCGACAGGGGAAACAGCTTGAATCAGCGTTTCTAAGAAGGCGGCGATTTGTGCTTGTTTCTCTAAAGAGTCAGTTTCGAGGTAAACGCGCATCAGGGGTTCTGTTCCGGAAGGACGCAGGAGAACCCAACCGCCATCTTCAAGATAGAGCTTTAAACCATCTTTGTGGCTGACCTGTTTGACGCCAATTCCGGCGATCGCATTTGGGGGATTTTGCTGATAGGTGGCGATAACCGCCGCTTTGTGGGCGTCTTCTAGATGCAAATCGATGCGATGATTGTAGCGAGGCCCGCCGGTTTGGGCGATCGCTTCTTCAACCAGTTGCGATAGCGGTTTCCCCTCAGAGGCGATCGCTTCCACAACCAGAAGATTGGCTAAAATCCCATCCTTTTCCGGGATATGCCCGATAATACTTAAGCCTCCCGACTCTTCCCCGCCAATTAAGACATCTGTTTGGCGCATCTTCTCGCCAATATACTTAAAGCCAACGGGGGTTTCAAAACACTCTAAGCCGTAACGATCGGCTAGATTGTCCAATAAATGCGTTGTCGCGACCGTGCGGACAATTGCACCAGTTTTGCCCTTATTTTGAATTAAGTGGCGTGCAAGCAGCAATAAGACCGTGTTGGGGGTCAAAACATTACCCTGTTCGTCCACAATCCCGAAGCGATCGCTATCGCCATCGGTGGCTAACCCCACATCAGCACCACTGGCTTTCACCGCCGTCATTAGCGCTCCCAGTTGGTCGGGAGTCGGTTCTGGCATCCCCCCCCCAAACAGCACGTCGCGATGGGTGTGGAACGATTCTAGCTGGCAACCGCACTCTTCTAACAGCGCATCCAGATAACCGCGCGAGGTGGCGTATAGCGCATCGTATCTGACCTTGAGTTTAGCCGCGCGAATCGTGTCGAGATCGACTAACGTCCGCAAAAAGTCGAGGTAGGCGGGTTTGGGGTCAAACTTAGAAATAAGCTGGCTGGGAACTTGGCGGGGAGAGTCGTCTGTGGCGTTCTCTAAATTGGCGACAATTGCATCGGTAATTTCTGGCGTTGCCGGGCCAGCGTAATCGGGGATATATTTAATCCCACAATAGCGGGCCGGGTTGTGACTGGCGGTGAACATTAAGGCCCCCGCCGAGTTTAGCAGTTTGGCATTGTAGGCGATCGCAGGTGTGGGACAATCGCGATCGGCGATCTTTACCGTCCATCCTAACTCGGCTAAGATTTCCGCCGCCGCCCGCGCAAACTTATCGGCGAGAAATCGGGTATCGTAACCGATGAGGACGGGTCGATCTTGAGAATAGGCAGATTTGAGATAAAGCGCGATCGCTCTCGTGACTTTTCGGACATTGGGAAAGGTAAAATCATCTGCGATAATTCCTCGCCAACCATCCGTGCCAAACTTGATCTCTACCATAGCGGGCTAATACCAACGATTCCTCACTAATATACACGTTCCCTTTGCTAGGGACGGACGATGATGCTCTGAATTTTTGCATCTTCCTTGTATTGGGAGGTTTCGTTATATTCGTCTTGAGATTCGGGGTAAATTCCGGCTAAGTCGCCTCGGTTAGCGTTCCCCAAGCCAAACAGCAGTTTTTGGGGTTGGTTGGCAAAGCGCGCCGCTTCGCGTCCTTCACTAGAATAGTTATAAGACAAAGTAGGTTGACCGTAGACAGCCTCAGCGGTTTGGATGGGGGTTTGCGGGCCAACTCCATCAACTGTACGATATTGAGGATTTTCGGTATAAATTAGCTCAATTGGGTCGCTATCTTGCAAAGTCGTTCCTGCGGGATAGAGGATATAGTATTGCGCTTCGCCATTTTGCCGAACTGCGATCGCATCGAAGTCTACAATATAGGGCGACTCTACCCGAAATTCTGCGTTACTCCCCAAAGCCTGTTTAAGTTCTCCAAGACTCATTCCAATCCTAGCTTCACCAATGCCTGTATCAGAGATGAGTTTAGAGGGGTCATTTTCAGATTGAGGGATTACAGGGGTTGAAGCAGCAGTAGGATAAACCGTAGGGTTCGGGGAAACGGCGGGAGTCGGTGTATTCTGATTGCAACCTACGAGTAAAATCAGCAAACCACAGAGGAAGAAAGGGGATTTCATTAGTAAATAGTCGCGAAAATAACAAGTCTTAGTCTCAGGCTACACAACTTCGGGTTGCGATTTCGCGGGGAAGACTCATTCTCCTCTTTTGGGAGGAGCCAATTGGGCGAGTTCTGAGGTGTAAAATTAGTGCGATCGCCTTTTCCAACCTTTGAGAAACAACCATGCAAACGCTGAAACTTCCCAATGGTGATGCAATTCCTGTCTTGGGTATGGGAACTTGGCAGATGGGGGAAAGTGGGAAAAATCGGCAAAGCGAGGTGAAGGCTTTGCAGTATGGCCTCGACTTGGGTTTATCGTTAATTGATACAGCAGAAATGTACGGGGAGGGGGGTGCAGAGGAAGTCATTGCTGAAGCGATCGCATCTCGTCGTTCTGAAGTGTTCCTAGTCAGCAAAGTCTATCCCCATAATGCCTCAAAACAGGGCGCGATCGCAGCTTGCGAGCGGAGTCTGCAACGGTTAAAAACAGACTATCTCGATCTTTACCTCTTGCACTGGCGAGGTTCTATTCCCCTTTCGGAAACCTTAGAAGCCTTTGCAACCTTACAACAGGCGGGTAAAATTCGCAGCTATGGCGTCAGTAATTTTGACCTTCAGGATATGCAAGCCGCCATTGGGTTAGAGAATGGATCGCAAATTGCCACCAACCAAGTCCTCTACAACCTAACGCGCCGGGGGATAGAGTGGGATTTGCTTCCCTGGTGTCGCCAGCACAGCATCCCAGTGATGGCTTATTCTCCCATTGAACAAGGCCGGATGCTGAATCATCGTACCCTCAATCAACTGGCAGAGGCGAGAGGGGTAAGTGCGGCACAAATTGCGATCGCCTGGTTGCTTCACCAAGATAACGTAATTGTTATCCCCAAAGCCAGCCGCATCGACCATGTAGAGCAAAATTATAACGCCCTAACTCTGCAATTAAGCCCTGAAGAATTAGCAACCCTCGACAGCGCCTTTCCTCCCCCCACTCAACCCACCCCCCTAGAAATGCTCTAGGATTAAGACCTGAGAAACCCGGTTTCTAGCACTGGTGCAATATTATGAGGTAATTGAATGATGGCAAAACCAGAAAAACCCCTCACCGGAGAAGCGCTAGTTAAAGAAGTCTGTCGGCGAATTCGGATAGCACGCAGCTACTGGGATGCTCATAATAACGCCGCCTGTCGCGGAGAAAGGGAACGCGCCTTAGCGCTTTACAATACCTTAACGAAAGAACAAAAAGACAAAATTCCCCAACAGTTGCGGGTGTGGCTGCGCTATCGCAGCGAGAAATACTTCGGCGCACACCGCACCCCACCCAAGTCTAAACGGAAGGCGAAGTAGCCCTCTTCTGTCACTCTCCGATATCAAAAAGTAACAAAACAGTCAAATTATCCATCAGGAAAACCCGGTGTAAATTGGTTCATAATCTGAATTAAGTTGTGAAACCCTCTCAATAAATCAGGATTTGCAAAAATATTTAACCAAGGAGAAAGCAGCCATAAGGCAATCGTCGGTTGAATAATCAAACGCCAATTATTCAAAACGCTTTTCCAGCTCTTCCCCGACTGCCAGTGTTGATGACTAGAAAAACTCTGATTCGTCTCAATCTTTTCACTCTCCCCTAGCTCGCGAGAATTTAAGGACAAAAAAGGTAGAGAACTTAAACTAATCATTAGATAAACACAAAAAATAATTTCCCACCACTTTTCAATGTCTCGGAAATTCGTAAAGCGATAATCAGTCCAACCGAGTTCTTGTTTACATTGCCGGAATCCATATTCTATCCAAGTTCTTAATCCATAAAGATTGCCGATTTTCTTTTTGATTTGACCTTGAAGATTT